>PMKG01000409.1 GCA_003157675.1 Acidobacteriota bacterium | reverse complement strand
AAGCTGTTCGACTGGTGCATGCACAAGTTCAACGACGTCATCGCCAGCCAGTACCTCGCCCGGCCCGAGTTCTACCGGGAGTCCACACTGCTCATCGAGTTCTCGCGCGGCGGGGCCGGCGGCTTCGGCCGTGCCCTGGGCATCCTCTCGCCGCAGATCCTCGAGCGGGCGGCGATCTTCTACATCAGCGTGTCGCGCGAGGAGTCCTGGCGGCGCAACGTCGCCCGCTACCAGGAGAAGCTGAAGCACTCGATCCTCGCGCACATGGTGCCGCGCGAGACGTACGACTACTTCTACGACACCAACGACTGGGACGAGCTGACCGCGGGGCGGCCATCCGGACGCCTGCGCCTCGCGGGCGTCGACGTCCCGTTCATCTCGATGAACAACGCGCCGGAGTCGACCGACCCGGTGGTGCTGGAGGAGCGGTACGCCGCCGCGCTCGGCCGGCTGTGGCAGCTCAGGAGCGAAGGCGCATGACCGGCGAGCGCCGGCCGCGCATCTTCGAACATCTCTTCATCCTCGGCCGTCCGGCCGGGGGCAAGAGCGAGTTCATCGACTTCATGAAGAAGCTCGCCGCCGACGCCCGGGCCCGCGAGTTCGGCATCGGCCGCTTCGAGGAAGTGGACGACTTCCCGTGGCTGTGGGAACGCTGCCTCGACGACGACGGGCGGGAGGCGCGCGGCAAGCGGCGATTGGTCTCGGAGCGGACGCCCGAAGGGTACAACATCACGCAGCCGGGGTTCCGCAGTTCGCTGGTGGCCCGGTTCAACGAGACGATCGCGGCGAAGTACCTCGCCCGCCCCGCCTTTTACGAGGACGGCACGCTGCTCATCGAGTTCGCGAGGGGTGTCGGTGACGGGTTCCGCGCGAGCCTCGAGCGGTTCGACCCGAGAGTCCTGCGGCGGGCCGCGATCCTCTACATCCAGGTGTCCTTCGAGGAGTCGTTCCGCCGCAACTCGGCGCGCTACAAGCCGGGGCAGAAAGAGTCGACGCTCTTCCACAAGGTGCCCGACCGCGACATGCTCGGCTTCTTCCGCGACAACGACTGGCAGGCGATCACCGGCGGCGCACGGGATGGGTGGCTGGACGTCTCCGGCGTGCGGGTGCCGTTTGTCTCGATGAGCAACGAGCCGGAGTCGACCGACCCCGCGGTGCTCGGGCCGCGATACGCGGCGGCGCTCGGGCGGCTGCGGGAGTTGCTCGGTGCCATCTAGCGATCTGGCGATGTGGCGATCGTGCGAAGTACCGACGACACGCCACCAGATCGCAAGTTCGCAAGATCTCACGATCGCAAGATTCTAGGAACGTGCCCGCCTTCAGTGGCTCGCCCTGCCTTTGGGAACCACATTCCAGATCCGCATCATCAGCACGGCGCCGACGAGCGCGAACGGGATCGGCGCCCAGTGCCACGCCTCCCAGCCCCAGCGCTTGGTGAGCAGCGGCACGCCGGGCCCGACAATGAACGCGGTGAGGTACTGCATGCCGTCGAACAGGCCGGCCGCGGTGGCGGCGGCCTTCCTGCCGCCGAAGTCCATCGATGCGGCGCCGCTGATCATGCCGTGTGCGCCGTTCACGAAGAACGACAGCACCACGAGGCAGCACGCGGCCGCGATGGGGCCCAGGTTCAGCAGGTCAGACGTGCCAAACAGCGCCAGCATGACGGCCATGCCAATGAACCCGAAGACAATCACCGGGGCGCGGCGCCCGCCGAACCTGCGGTCCGACGTGATGCCGAACGCGAAGCCTCCGGCGATGCCGGCGAGCGCGATCCCCCACGTCGCGATGATGTAGGGCGGGTAACTGACCAGCGCCCTGGCGGCCAGCTCCTTCGCGTGCGTCGGGTCGATGAGCCGGTACTTGGGCTCGAGGAACACGTCCACGAAGTACTTCGGCCACCACGCGTCGACGACGCTCCGGCGGACGAAGCCCACCATCATCGAGCCGGCAGCGATGATCCACATTGTCCGCGAGGCGAACACCTTCCGCAGGATCTCGCCGATCGTCGGCGCCACGTCGCTCGGGTCCGCATCGTCGCCCGTGTCGAACTCACCGAGGCCGGCGTCTTTCGGCGAGTTCTCCATCCACTTGAGGTTGACCAGGAAGAACACCGCTACGCAGAGCCCGGGGATCCAGAACGCGTACTGCCAGGGGAAGAACAGGAAGATCAGCGGAACGCCCTGGAAGGCGAGCAGCAGCCCGAAGCGGATGAGCACGCCGAAGACGCCTGCGAACGTCCCGCGTTCGCGCACGTGGAACCACTGCGCGTTCACCTTGACGATCGACAGCGCCCCGAACGACTGGAAGTAGCCGTTGAGGCCCCAGACGATCGCCATCAGGGTCAGCAGCATCCCGCTCGTGAGGCCATACCCCAGCGCCGCGGGCGTCACCACGTGAGCGTTCGCGCCCTGCGACCACACGGCCGGCGAGAGGACGGCGAAGCTCGCCAAACCGAAGAGCACGTTCATGACCGTGACGCCGACGGCACCGAACAGGAAGGCCTTCTTGCCCCCGATGCGATCGGCCAGCGGCCCGTTGAACACGACGGCGAGGCCGTAGACGAGCGGCATCATCATCTCGAAGACGCCGAGCTCGGTGTTCTTCCAGCCGAGCGGCACGGCCATGCGGGGCGCCGCGGCGGCGAAGTTGTAGCGCGTCGCGTAGAAGAACGCGTACAACATGCCGAGCGACAGCCAGTTGACGGCGCGCCGCTCGCGGAAGGCCTGGGTGTGTTCTGGACGGGCCAGCGTCGCTGATGTCATGGTGTGCACCGCTGCAGGACCGCGGACAGCCGGAATGACTCGACAGACTTTATCTGTTCCCGGTATCTTCGACAAGCCGCGCTATGCCTCACTTCCCGACGATCGAGCTGCATCGTCACTTCGAGGCGGGCCTGCTGCCCGAAACCATCGCCCGACTGGCCGTCCGCCACGGCGTGGATGCCGCCCGGACGCGCGCGGGGCAAGTTGTCGGAGGCGTCGATCCGCGCGACCCGGACTCGATCCGCCGCTACTACGCCGATGTCGCCTCCGGCTTCGGCCTGCCGGACGGCTTCACCCGTTTCCACCAGTCGTTCGGCCTCGCGCTCTCGGTCCTCCGGACGCTCGAGGATCTCGAGCAGGCGGTCGTCGAGCAGCTCGTGTGGTGCGCCGACCACGGCAGCCTGCATACCGAGCTTCGGGGCTCGCCCTTCACCTACCAGGAGCAGGTGCGCGCGCCGATCGACGAGATCGCCGCGGCGCTGGTCGCCGGCGTGGACCGCGCCTGGCAGGAGCGCGGCGCCAGCGGGACGTTCATCCTCGCCTTCAGCCGGCAGAAGGGACTGGCGGCGCCCGATGCTCCGCCCGGGCTGAGGCAGGCGCCGGCCATCGCGCACCTCGCGACTTTGCTCCACCGGGCAGACCGGCCTGTCGGGATCGACATCGCGGGCTTCCCCGAGGTCCCCTGGCCGCCGCGGATGTTCGAGCAGGCCCTGGCGCCGGCCCGGGAGGCGGGGGTCCCGCTGACCGTGCATGCCGGCGAGCAGGGACACCCTCCGGAGTTCGCCGACGCGCCCCCGTCGCTCGTGGTCGAGGCCATCGAGCGCCTCGGCGCGCGCCGCATTGGCCATGGGACCTCGCTCGGCGCATCGGCCACCGCGCGGGCGCTCGTCCGCGAGCGGGGCGTCGGCGTCGAGTGC
>PMKG01000060.1 GCA_003157675.1 Acidobacteriota bacterium | reverse complement strand
TTGAGCACTTCCAGCGCGACGTTTTTGTCTGGCAAGGTGTATCGAATCACTGCATCGAAGCGCCTCATCAAGGCGCGATCGAGTGAGGTCGGATAGTTCGTGGCAGCAACGATGAGACTGTCGGAATCGTCGTGTTCGAGGAACTGGAGGAAGGAGTTCAGCACCCGTCGAATCTCGCCCACCTCGTTGCGCGAGTCGCGGTCTGTCCCGAGCGCGTCGAATTCATCGAAGAGGTACACAGCCCGAGTCTCGCGAATCGCGTCGAAGATCAGGCGCAGTTTGGCGGCGGTCTCTCCGAGGTATTTCGTGATCAGGGTGTGCAACTGTATGGCGAAGAGTGGCAAGCTGAGTTCGCCCGCAAGCGCTGACGCCGTCATCGTCTTGCCAGTCCCAGGTNNTGCGGATGCAGACCGTGCGACTGCAGTTGCGCCCGCTGGCGCTGCTCGGTGAGCACGCGGTCGAGGCGGCCCCTCGTATCAACGTCGAGCGCCATGTCGGCCAGTCTCGTCTTCGAATATGCCGCCGTGAACATACCAGCAAGCTCGCCGCGAGGTTGAACCATGGGCACCGGACGAGCACGTTGTCCCGGCTCCGATCGGGGCGAATGCGATCGCGCGCTGTCGAGGACTTCACGCAGCTCCTGCGCAAAGCGGCCGTGGCCCTGACGGGCTGCTTCTGCCGCCACCTGTAGGGCAACCGAATAGAACCGTTCCTCATCGCCCTCTGCGTGGCTACGGATGAGCGCTTTGACTTGTGCGGCAGTTGGCACGGGCTGTTTCTCGCGACGAGGGTACCACAAATAGCCCTCCGGGCGGCCAACCAGCGGCCAACCCGAATGTGGGCATCGTTGGTCGCCGACGGGCCTACCCTTCACATCACCAGTGCGCCGCTCGACTCCCGCATGACGCCACGCTCATCATTCCCATTCTGCGTAGCTCCTGGCTCGTCCTGTTGCTGGGCCCGGTGAAACAGTGCCATTTCGCGCTCCACGACCGTCTGCGAGGCATTGAGGTAGCGCGCTGTCGTCGCGATGCTCTTGTGGCCGTAGAGGTGCGAGACGGTCAGCAAGCTGACGCCCGCCTCGATCAACCGCGACCCGAACTCGTGCCGCAGGTCATGGAAGGTGAGGTCACGCGCCCCCGCGCGCCGCAGGGTGTTGTACCACGCCACCTTGAACTCCCCGACGCGCCCGCCGCACTCGTCCCCGAACACGAAGGCGTCCGGGCCTAGCGGCTCGCCATCCGGACCATTCCGGCGCATCTCCAGCCCCGCCCGGAGGCGCGGGGAGATGGGCACGCGCCGCGCCGTATCCGTCTTCGTGTTCTCGGCGCGCAGGGAGATCGTCTGTAAGATGCCGCGCGCGTCCACGACGATGTCGCGCCAGCGGAAGGAGAGGAGCTCGCCCCGACGGCACCCGGCCTCTAGCGCGGCGATGATGAGCGACTGAAGATGGGGCCCGGCGTGGGCCAGCAACTGCGATTCCTCCTCTGGGAGGAGACGACGGTCCCGCCCGTGCTCGCGAGCCATCTGCACGACGCGCTGGCCGTGCCGGAGAAACGGATTCTCCTTCTCGCGGTAGCCCTTCCGAATCGCGAAGTTGAAGACGAGCCGGATGATCTCAAAGTGCCGATTGCAGCCCGTCTCCCCGCCGCGTCGGTGAGGCACCTCCGCGCTGACGCGCGGAGCCGACCGGACGGCTTCGGCCACATGCTTCCCTCGCTGCCCGCGAGGAAGCGCCTTCGCTTCTTGGCGGGCGTCCGCCACTCGCCGCCCGTGCTCCTGCCGCTCGGCTTCCTTCTGCTTCAGCCAGGCCCGACGCGCGTCCCGGAAAGCGTCGAGGTGTCCGACCACGACCTCCGCGACGGGTAAATCGCCAAAGCGCACCCACGACCCGCGCGCGCCCGGAATCTGGGTCCGACAGATCAACGCGAGTTGTGCCTGCAACGAAGGGAGGCGGTGGGGCCGACGCCCGGGGTCCGCACGGACGGCGTCCAGGTACCGGTGGGTCACATCTTCGAAGGTGAGGCCGTGGAGCGGAGCGGCGGGTTCTTGTGGCGTCTCCCAGAAGGTGCCAGCCCGGCCGCGGCCCGGAGCGCCGCCACCGTCGGCGCGACCGTCTTCCGCAGGTACGGCTGGGAGGCGTTCGCGCCCCAGTTGTCGCGGGTCGGCGCGCTGGGGTGGGCGAAGGACGCTAGCAGCATCGACCGATCGCCGAGCCGGACGCGCTCTAACGGCAGCGTCCGATGCGCCGGTTCGACGGCGTCCCAGACCATGTCCAGCCACCGACGAACAGCCCGGCCCTGAGCCACAACCACGGTCGGCTCTAGTATCTCCAGTGCCTTCCGGACGTGCTCCGCGCAGTTCGTTCGCATGACGCGAGTCGAGCAGCCAGGCTGCCCGCCACGGAAGCCCGCGGACCCCGGCTTGGTCACCGCCGAGCACAACAGGAAGTTGAGGAGCGCGAACGCTTCGAAAATATGGACCGACTCCCCTGCCAGATCGATGAACTCGCCCGCGTAGTCGGTGCGGAGGCCTCGGCCGAATAGCAGTCGGAGCAGGCTCGTCGTTCCACGCATGTGAGGGTTGCGAGCCGGGAAGCCGTCCTTCTTCTTGAACCGATGCCGGTGCGCAAAGCCACAGATCATGTCCGACCGTTCGCGCAGCGACACGTGTTCCCGGCCGTGCCCATACTCCTGGCCGACAACGACGATACGCCTGGGTACACCGTTTACGGTCAGGTCGTAGTGGGGACCGACATGGTGAAGTTGCCCCTCCAAGAACCTGCCCGGGTGCGAGCCCCGACAATCAGCAGCATGGTGACAACGAAAGGTGTCACGGTCCAGCACCGCCCGACGGAAGTAGGCGTCGAGGGCCACGACCCGGCGGGCGGTCCGGGCCGGCTCGGAGCGGAAGAGGAAGTCGACGCCGCCGGTCTGCATGACCGGTCAGGGTACTAAAGGTATATACCTTTGCCAAGCAGCTTCTTCGAAGGGAGTGGAATCGGTAGGTTAGGGATCGAGGGCGGCCTGCGGCGTACGCTTCAAGGGCGCGAATCAGCACAACTCTCATGGCCCGCCCTTCCGACGAGGCGCGGGCCATTGCCCGACGCCATGTCTCCAGCGGCACCCCGCGGAGCAGGTAGTCATGCCCTCGGTCCACCGGGTACTCATGTGAGTACCTGGCTGGCAGT
>PMKG01000441.1 GCA_003157675.1 Acidobacteriota bacterium | reverse complement strand
TGCGCGACCAGCACGCCGAACACGAGCAGGATGGCCACGGCCATCACCATCACGAGCGATTTGAACGACTCCTGCTGGCTCTCGTAGACGCCGCCGAGCTGCCAGGTATAGCCGAGCGGCAGCGCGACGGTCTTCATCATCTCGCGGATGTCGGCGACCGCGCTCCCCATGCCGCGCCCCTCGAGCCGCGCCGTCACCGGCACCATCTGCTTGAGGTCCTCCCGGTGCAGCTCCTCCTGCCCCTCGGCGGCCGAGACGTCGGCGGTGGCCGAGAGCGGCACCACGGTGCCGCCCGGGGTTCCGAGCGGGAACTCGCGCACCCAGTCGAAGTTGAAGCGGTACTGGTCGGCGAACCGCACGCGGACGTCGATCAGGCGGTCGCCGCGGCGGAAGGCCGTCGGAACGCTGCCCAGCAGCCCGGTGGCCAGCTGGCTCGACACCTGGTCGACGGTGAACCCGGCCTTGGCCGCGCGCGTCGGATCGACGTGCACGTCGAGCTCGGGATTCCCCCGCTGCGGCGCGACGATGTCGACGACGCCGTCGACGTGGTGCATCTTCCCGGCCACGCTGTCGGCCAGCCTCGCGAGCGTCGGCAGGTCGTCGCCGAAGATCTTCACCTCGATCGGTTCCGGCGAGCCTTCGAGATCGCCCAGCATGTCCTGCAGCAGGAGGACGAACTCGATCGTCATCCCGGGCATGTCCTTCTCGAAGGTGCCCCGCAAATCGTCGACCACCTCCTCCGACGTCCGCTTCCGCTCCGACCTCGGCTTGAGGCGCACGACGATGTCGCCGGAGTTCTGGGGCGTGGCGAACAGCCCGAGCTCGGTCCCCGTGCGACGCGCGAAGCCGGCCACTTCGGGCGTGTCGTGCAGCACCGCCTCCACGCGCTTGATCATCCGGTCGGTCTCGGGCAGCGAGGTCCCGGTCGGCGTCCAGTAGTCGACGACGAACCCCCCCTCGTCCATGTCGGGCAGGAACCCGGTCTCAAGGTTGTAGTAGAAGACGAAGCCGCCGCCGGCGAAGACGAGCGTGATCAGCACGACCAGGGCGGGGCGTTTCAGGGCGCGCCGGATCCACGTCTGGTAGTGCGTGGACAGCCAGTCGAGGTGCGCGGAGTGCTCCTTCCGGTCGCGCAGGAAGCGCGCGGCGGCGTTCGGGATGAGCAGGAGCGCGTAGACCAGCGAGAGCAGCACCGCCGCGGCGAGCGTCAGCGAGAGTGCCGCGAAGAACTGGCCGACCACCCCCCGGAGCAGGCCGAGCGGGACGAACACGACGACGGTCGTCAGCGTCGAGCCCGTCACGGCGGCGATCAGTTCCTGGGTGCCGTTCTCGGCGGCGTCCGCCACGCTCTCGCCCGCGGCCCGGTGGCGGTGGATGTTCTCGACGATCACGATCGCGTCGTCGATGACGAGGCCTATGGCGATGGCCAGGCCCCCGAGCGACATCAGGTCGATCGTCCCGCCGAAGATCCGCAGGATCCAGAAGGTGCCGACCAGCGTGAGCGGGAGCGACGTGGCCGCGATGAACGTGATGCGCCAGTCGCGCAGGAAGGCGATGAGGACGAAGACGGCGAGCAGGCCGCCGATGATGATGGCGTCCCGCACGTTGTAGACGGCGCTCCTGACGAACTCGGCCAGGTCGTAGACGACCTTCCACCGCACCGTCGGCGGCAGCGAGGCGCTGTAGCCCTGGATCGCCGCGCGGGCCCCGTCGACGACGTCGATGATGTTGCCGTGGATCTGACGCGCCACGCTGACCAGCGCGGCGGGCTGGCCGTCGCCCGAGACGAGGAGCGTCCGATCGGTGACGCCCTCGCGCACCTCGGCCACGTCGCGCACGTAGACCGGCGACTGCTGCCGGAAGGCGACTACGACGTTCCGCACGTCGTCGAGCGACTTCAGCTCGGCGGTGGCGAGCACGAGGTACTGGCGGTAGTCCTTGGCGAGCCGGCCGACCGAGTTCACCTGGTTGGTGGCCTTCAGCGCCTCGGCGACCTGGTCGATGGAGAGCTTCGCGGCGTTGAGCCGCTCGGGGTCGACGATGACCGAGATCTCGCGCTCCTCGCTGGCGAGCACCTCGACGTTGGCGACGCCCGGCACGCGGCTGAGCAGCGGCCGGACCTCGAACTCGGCGAGATCGCGCAGGTCCTTGGCCGGGATCTGGCCGGTCAGGTTGAGCATGAAGATCGGGAAGAGCGACGGCGTCATGCGCTCGACCTGGAGCGCGGTGCCGGCGGGCAGGTCCCCCTTGACCTCGTCGGTCTTGCCCTGCATGAGCTGCAGGGCGTACTTCATGTCGGCGTCGGGGTTGAAGAGCACCGAGATCTCGGTCGCGCCGCGGATGGTCTTCGAGCGGACGCGGCGCACGCCGAGCACGGACCGGGCCGCCTCCTCGAGGGGACGCGTCACCGAGAGCTGCATCAGGCGCGGCGAGAGGTCGCCGGCCTTGGCGACGATCACGATCCGCGGGAACTCCACCTCGGGGTAGATGCTGCTCGGCAGGCTGCCCATCGAGTAGAAGCCGGCCGCCGTCAGCAGCACGACGCCGAGCAGGATGGCCCGCGCGTTGCGCGAGGCGAATCGAGCGACGTTCATGACGCCTTCCCGAGCTTGGCCTTCTCACCGAGGCCGTGCACGCTCGACGTCAGCACCGGCTGCCCCTCGCTGACGCCCGACAGGAGTTCGACCGCCTCGGACGTCTCGAGGCCGATCTTCACGACGGTGCGCTGCGCCACGCCGCCGGTGACGACGTAGACGGTCGCCTCGCCGCTCTCGTTCTTCTCCACCGCGGACGGCGGCACCGTCAGGACGCCCTTGTGTTCGCCGACGGTGATGTGCGCCTGGGCGAACATGCCGACCTTGAGCGCGGCGCCGGGGTTCCGCACCCGGACGCGGGCCAGGGCCGCGTTGGTGGCCGGGTCGACGGCCGGGGCGATGGCAATCACCGCGCCGGCGAACGCGCGGTCGCCGTAGGCGTCGGTCACGATGTCGGCCTTCTGGCCGACGCGGACCGCGGCGAGTTGCTCGGACGGGACGGCCGCCGCGAACTCGACGACGTCCACGTTGGCCACCTCGACGAGCGGCTGAGCGGCGGTGCCGTCGACCTGCTCGCCGACGTTCACCAGGCGCTTGACCACGCGCCCGGCAATCGGCGTGGTCACCTTCGCGCGCGACAACTGGCGCGTCGCCGTGTCGAGCGCGGCGAGCGCCGTCTCGACGCTGGCCTCCGCCGTGGCCTGTTGCGCGCGGGCGTCCTCGACCTCCTTGCCGGCCGCGATGCCGCGCTTGAACAGGCGGTCCGTCCGGTCGAGGTTCGATTTCGCGTTCTCAAGCGCCGCCCTGGCCTGCGAGACGGCGGCGTCGGCCTGGCGCTTCTGATCCTCGAGCGGCCGCGGATCGATTTCGGCGACCACCTGCCCGGCCGCCACCGCGTCCCCCTCGGCGACGTGCAGCATCATCACGCGCCCCGGAACCAGGGCGCTGATGCGCACGTCCTCGTTCGGCAGGGCGGCAATCGTGCCGCGCACGACCAGCTGGGCGACCAGGTCCTGCCGGGTCACCTTGCCGACGTCGGCGACGATGGTCGGCACGTCGACGGCCGCGCCCTCCTCCTGGGCGGTCTTCGCGCAACCGGAGGAGAAGGCGAGCGCGCCCATGGCGAGCAGGCCGAGCACCGACCGAGCCCAAGAGGCAACCCTAAAGGGTCGCCCTACCGAAGATGGGCGTTCTGCTGTAGGGCGGGGCTTCAGCCCTGCCGGACGGTTATGCGATCGGTCCACCGAGAACCTCCTCGAGATCGGCAAGGGCCGCCTGGTAGTCGAGCAGCGCCTGCAGGTAGTCACGCTTGACGTCGCGAAGGCTGCGTTGCGCATCGAGCAGCACGAGCAGCGTGTCGCGTCCGGCCTTGTAGCTCTCTTCCGCGAGTGCGGCCAGCTCGACCGCCGCCGGGATGACCCGCATGCGGTACGCGTCGAGCTGCCGGCGCTGCGCGTCGATCCGCGCCAGCACGGCAAACACCTTGCTCTCGACCGTCCGGTGGGCGGCGTTGCGACGG
Organism: Acidobacteriota bacterium; assembly: GCA_003157675.1. Taxonomy (GTDB): domain Bacteria; phylum Acidobacteriota; class Vicinamibacteria; order Vicinamibacterales; family Fen-181; genus FEN-299. The sequence goes on along the minus strand of PMKG01000441.1, from coordinate 2,795 downwards.
GCGCGCACCTGATCGATGGTGGCCTGCGACTCCGCGATCTCCCCCTGGCTCCGGTTGAAGAGCGGGACCGTCATCGTGATCCCGATGCTCTTGCCGACGCTGAACTCGTCGGGGGCGTTCATCGGCAGGCCGAAGGTGAACGTCGGCGTCGGGACCCGCTCGGCCTTCAGCAGTTCCAGCCGGCGCCCTTCGACGGCGGCTTCGCGGTCGGCCGACAGGATGTCGACGTTCGACGCGTCGGCGAGCGACATCGCGCGGGTGAAGTCGGGGATGGGCGCCCCCTCGGCCAGGTCGCCCACGACCGAGACGGCCTGCCCCGGCGGCTGGTTCAGCACGGCGTTCAGGTCCGCGAGCGCCGAGGTGCGCGCGGAACGGGCGAGGTCGGCGTCGGCCTGCGCGCGGGCGAGGCCGACGTCGGCCTGCAGCACCTCCAGCCGCGGCGCAGCGCCTTCCTCGAATCGCGTCTGGGCCACCGACTTCACGCGCTCGGCCAGGCCGGCTACCTCGTCGGCCAGGCGCGATCGCTCGTTGGCGGCCAGCAGCCCGTAGAAGGCCTGGCGCAGGTTGCGGCGCAGCGTGGTCATCTCGACGCGCACGTCGAGGTCGGCGAGCGTGAGCGCCTCCTTCGCGACCGCGATGCGCTTGCCCCGCTGGCCTCCGATTTCGATCGGCAGGCCGAAGGTCAGGTTCTCGTGCGGCGAGTCCTGGGTCGCCTCGAAGCCGACCTCGGGATTGGCCCACTGGCGGGCCGTGCGCAACTGCGCCTCGCGGATGGCCCGCTGCCGGCGTGCGGCCTCGAGACCGAGGTTCCGTGATGTTGCGAGATCGAGCGCCGCGCTGAAGGTCAGCGGCGCGCCGGCGGCCTGCGGGGGCTCGCCGGCGAGGACCGGCCCCGCACACAGCAGGATCGACGCCGCGACCCGAATCGTTGTCTTGAACACCTGGATGCTCCGTCGCTGGAGGATCGCCCCGGAACGCGCTTCGACGCTAGTTACGTCCGCCACGGCCGATCCGTTTCCGGCCCAGCCGCGGCGGACGCTGTCACATGATGCGTTACTTCGCCAACTCGTACACCATCACCCTGAAGCTCCCCGGCACCATCGTCGAACGCCCCGGCTTGCCATCGGCCCCGACCGGCCCCGGCTTGAAGTCCGCGGCAGCCGCGTAGAGCCGATGCGTGGCCGGGTCGAGCGTCATCGTCCGCGTGGCCTGCGGCGTCGCCAGCGTTTGGACCGCTGTCAGCTTGCCGGCCGCGCCCACCTTGGCCACCGTCATCGTGCCGTCACTGGCGGAGGCGAAGACGTACCCGGTGCCGGGGTCGTACGCCGCGGCGTCGGGCCCGTCTCCGATGGCCAGCGTGCCCAGCACCCGGCCGGTCGTGCTGTCCAGCATGACCATGACCTTGTCGCACACGGTGAACAGGCGGTGATTGGCCAGGTCGATGGCGAGGCCCGATGCGCCTTCGCCGGGCGCGATCGACCACGTGTTCACCACCTTGTGTGTCGTGGTGTCGATGGCCACGATGGTGCTGGTGTCCTCGATGTTGTTGTAGATACGGCCCGCCTTGACGTCCACCACCGCGAACTCCGGCTTGCCGGGCAGGGCGATGGTCGCCTTCACGGTGCCGGTGACGGCGTCGATCACCGTGGCCGACTTTCCGCGTCCGTTGAAGGTGTACACCTCCTTGTGCGCGGGTTCGTAGAGAATGGCGTCCGGATTCTCACCCGTCTCGACGCTCGCGACGATCTTCAACGTCTTCAGATCGACGATGGCCGCCTTGTTCGCGCGCCCGTCGCTCACGAAGGCCTTGCCAAGTTCCGGCGCGACCGCGATGCCGTGGACGCCAGACGTCGGCGCGATCTCGCCGACCACCGTGTTCTTCTCGGTGTCGATGACGACCACCGAGGTGCCGTGGGACACGAAGAGCCGGTTGCCGGCGGAGTCCACCGAGGCATAGTCCCAGCCGCCGGCGGTGCCGATCTTGATCTCCGTCAAAAACGTGTACGGACCTTCAGCAGCCCGGACGGGCGCCCGCCACGCCACGGCTGCCGCCACCAGCGTCACACACGCGATCACTGCGCACAGTCTCTTCATCTCCGAACTCCTTGCCGGGGACGGGCCGCCACCGACCGCCTTCGCCTCCGGACCAACGACTGACTGCCGTCACCTCTTCGTCCAGGACACCAGTTCGAGCGCGCCGTCCTTCACGAGCCCGACGCCGGGGGCATACACCTTGTCTTCCTTCGTCTTCGGCTCGAGCGGCGTGGTCTCCTCGGTCCTCAGGCACTTCGAGAACGTACCCGCCGGTGCGATCAACGTCTCTGACACACTCACCACTTCCGCCCTGTCCATCGCCGCTCCCGGCGCCTGCTCCTGGTAATACCGCATGCCGACCGAAGGCGTGCCCGGCAGCATCATACCGAACCTCGCCCCCCCGGTGCCGTGATGCCACGCCCCATCGTGGTTGACGACCCTCCCGTTCTGGTAGCTGTCGACGTCCTCACCGAAGTAGTAGAGGGCGCGGGTCTCCGTGTTCACCGCGAAGTAGTTCCGGGACACTTCGGCCAGCGCCCCGCCGTGTGTCTCCCGTTCCTCGACGACGCGCGTCTCGACGCCGCCGACGACCTTCGTTTCGTCGAGCACGGTGATGACGAGGCGGACGATCGAGCCGTCCTCCCAGCCCTCGAGTGTCAGCTGGTAGCCGGGCTCGAGAACGAAGTACGGATTCCGCCCGGTCGTCGCGGTGCTGGCCGTTCCGATCTCGAACACGGTCAGCCATGGTCGCGGGGCAGGTT
>PMKG01000291.1 GCA_003157675.1 Acidobacteriota bacterium | reverse complement strand
TTCGAATCCAGTCGCCCCGACCAAAGTATCTGGGTAGAACGGCCGGTTGCCCCCAAGGCGGCCGGCCGTTTTGCATGTGGATCGCGCATGTACGGCGGGGCAAAGCAGAAGCTGCCGAGCGCCGAAATAGCGATTACGCTGGCAGCGAGTAGTTGACCCAACCGGTAGACCGCGCGCAGCATCCATTACATGAGGGGGCCGGTGAGGCCGTCCAACAGGAGCCGAGTATCGGACACGGCGGACCACCGGACCCGGACCGAAAGGGGCGCGCCAGATGGCAACCAGCGCACGAATTGCTGGCCGGTATTTGATGGGGCTGCTCGTGGCCTCACTCCTCGTCGTGGCCCAACAGCAGACCTACGCGCAGCGCCCGGACGCGCCGAGGGGCGGCAAACAGGACGCCGGCACGGTTCGGGGGACCCTCGTCTTCGGTTCCGGAGGCCAGCCCGATGCCGGCAGCGACATCTGGATCTTCGCGGGCAAGACCCAGTTCCCGCCGGACTGCACGATCTACCCCTCGACCTTCGAGGTCACGATCGGCGAGTGCGCGACGCGCAACCGATCGGTCGCGTTCCTGAAGCACACCCGGGCAGACGGGCACGGCACTTTCGAAGTCAGAGACCTGCCTGTCGGTGAGTACACGCTCGTGTTTCGATCGGCTCACGTCGGCGGGACCGACAAGCGGGATCTGGGGAACAAGTTCTCGGTGTCCCGGTTCTCCATCAAGGGCGGCGAGACCGTGGACGCGAGCTCGAAGTTCTGACTTCGCGGACCCTCCTAACGAGCCGACTCCTGCGTGATCCTTCGCGTCGAACGCGCGTCGCTCACCGAATCCCGTTATCGAAGAGGAGCTGCACCGTCGTCATCCCGACAGGACCGACGGTCACCTGTTTCGCTTGCGAAGACGGCGCGATGATCGGGGCGTCTGGGCCAGGCACGACCAGATAGACGCCGGGGGCCAGGGGCACCTCGAAGCGGCCCTGGGCGTCGGACTGAAACGTCGCAACCTGCTGGCCGCCCGCATACACCCCGAAGGTCGCGGCGAACGGCGCGGCGCACGACGCGCCTGCCACGCAAGCCGGTTGGACAGGCCCACGCAGGACGGTGCCGACGAGTCCGGTGTCCAGAGGGTTCGGCCCGACGGGGCCCGTGCAGCTCGCGGCTACAACAACGACTCCAGCCAGGACAAGGCGCTGGACGCGCATCGCGGTCACCTCGCATTCCGCCGCGCCGATCGATCGCATCTTACGACTCGGCCCAGGCAACCGCAACTCGACGGTTGGCGGATTTCGGGAGCCTCCGGCGGGTCCGAACGCCTGCCCTGACGTTAAGCGCGCGGCTCGGCCGTCAGCCGTTGTGTGTCACGCCCCCACCGCTTCGAACCTCGGCGCCAGGATCTCGCCGTGCAGCAGCGCCGCCGGCCCCTCGAGCTGCGGCACCTGCTCGTACCCGTTCGACTGCAGCAGGCGCCGTGTCCGGGCGATCACCGCGCGGTAGCTCGCCGCGAACCCCAGTTCCTCGATCGCGTGGCACAGGTAGAAGGTCAGCGCGCCGTGATACTCTCCGTCGATGTCGGCGTCGGCCGACGACTGGTCCGAACGGCAGCCCGCGATCAGGATGGCTCCGCACTCGGCCGCCCTCGCGCCGAATCGCCGCATCGCCTGGTCTTCGCGAAGCCGCCAATGCAACCGCTCCGGCGGCTGGAGCCATCGGCTTCGCTCGGTACCGCCTCGTGCCGGCAGCTCGCGAAGCCCGGTGCCGGAGTGGCACGAGTCCAGGATCACCGTCAGATTCACGCTCGCCGGAAGTCCCTGAACGACGGCCTGGAGGTCGTCGTCGGTCAACGGGTTGTCCCAGTCGAGGTCGTAGGGACAGATGATCTCGTCGAGGCCGTCCACCTCGTCGCCGTGTCGGTCCGGCACCTGCGAGCCGTGGCCGGAATAGTGGAACACGAGCACGTCGCCTGACGCCGCATCGTCCACGAGCCAGTGGAGCCCGGAGACGATCGCGGCCGTGGTGGCGCGGGTCTCGGTCAGGAGCCTGACCGCGCCGTTGCCTCCGAATCCAAAGTGCAGGTGCAGGAGATCGCCGACCTGTCGGACGTCGTTGAGACAGCCGCGCAGCGCGTTCTCCGGGTCCGGATAGTGATTGATGCCGACGAGCAGTGCCCTCTTTGCCATGGCTCCTCCTTATGCTGGTGCGAGGTCGACCGATGATCCGGCCGAAACCCGAGGCGCACAAGGTGCCGGCGCGCCGTTGCGTGCAAAGGCGACGAGCGTGATCCGGCGTGCAGTTTCCTGTTGCAGATGGCACGCGATCGACGCGGTGCGACCGCGGGCGGGAGGAAAAGGCAACGGCCGCCAGGGCACGAGTATCCCTGGCGGCCGCGGGGAGGGAGTCTGTCGGGACGCCTAACGCGACGCCTGCAGGAAACTCTCCGTCATCTCGGCCCACTGCGACTCGGTGAGCAGCGACGGCGCCGGAGCCACCAGTTCGCCGCCGTCGGCCGCCGCCATGCCGAGCTGATGCTCGAAGAACTGCGACAGCCGGATCGCCTCTCGGGAGAACCACGGCCGCGAGTCCTCGCCGTAGGGCAGCCGGGCATAGGCCGAGTCCTCGGGTTGCACCGCATACAGCCACCCGCCGCCGTACGGATCGGTGTGCAGCCGCGCCGGGTTGCCGACCACGCGACGGTTGACGGCCACGACGCGCCCGGCCACCGGCGCCGGGATCATCGCCCGGCGCTTGCCGCAGCGGATCACGGCGGCCGGCTCGCCGGCGCGGATCGCCTGGCCCGGCTCCGGCAGGATCACTTCGGTGATGCGGGCGAGCACGTGCTGCGCCAGATCGTCAAGGCCCACGCGCAGCGTGCCCCCGTCGCGCGTCTGCAGCCAGGCGTGGCCGGGCGCGAAGTAGACGCCCGCCCGCCAGACGAGCCCGTCCACCCGCGCGAGCCCCATCGCATGATGGCGGGCGCGGCCGGCCAGACGGACGACCGCGAGGCCGGCGACGAACACGACGGTCAGGACTGCCAGGACAACCAGCAGCACCGCGAATCTCGCGGCGAGATACAGCAGGAAGATGCCGATGGTCTGGAGCGTGTCGATGACGGCTTGCATGGCTGACTCCCTCTCCCTCGAAAACGACCCCCTACTTGTGGCAGGTCGTGCAATCGTCGAACCCGTGCGCGGTCTTTCCATGGCATGCGCCGCAGGCCTGCCCCTTGAGCATCGCCTGGTGCGTGATCGGCGCGCGCTTGGCGTCCTTGGGCGCCTTCAGGATTGGCGCGAGCTTCGGGTGGCAGGCCGTGCAGTCCGGCTTCGCCTGGAAGCCCACGTGGTTCGCGTGGCTGAAGGTCACCTTCCCCGGGCTGTCCCCCGACTGCGGCAGCACGATGTCGGCCGGAAGCCGTGGCAGACTCTGCGCGACGGCCGACGCCGCCATCAAGACGGCGGCGACGAGCACGACGGCCCGCAGCGTTCTCAGGTGGCTACGCATTGCGGCCTCCCTCCTCGGTGAGGAAGAACTGCCGCGCCACCTTGTCCCAGTCCTCGTGCGACAGGCTGCGCGCCAGTCCGTCCACCAGGTGGCCGCCGTCGAGGTACACCTTGCCGAGTTCCATCGGCGTCATCTGGGCGCCCAGCGTCTCGCACACGGTGTCCATCCACCGCCTGGCCAGCGTGCCCGACAGCAGGTTCTTGAGGTTGGCCGCGAGGCGCGAGCTCTGGACCTGCATCAGCCAGCCGTCCTCGTAGGGCGACTGCTTGACGACATCGGTGGAGGAGGCGAGCGCGGGATTGACCGCGACCACACGCCCGTCCACGGGTGCCAGCATCTGCACGGCCGCCCCGCCTGTCTCCAGCGTGAGGGCGGGCTCGCCCTGCACGAGCAGCGCGCCGAGCTCGGGCAGCCTGACGCGACCGAGCGGCCCGACGAGCTGCTGCGCGAAGTCGCTCATGCCGATCGTCACCGTGTCGCCGCCATCCAGGCGCACCCACGTGTGCCCGGGATGGAAGAAGAGGTTGGCCGGCAGCTGGAAGAAGCCAGCCAGCTGATCGGCCCACCCAAACGCGGTCGCGGCCACGGCGACCGTGGCTTCGCGCCTCGGGCTCGCGAATCTCCAGAAGAGCAGGAACAACGGCAGATACGACACGGCGAGCACGTACTCGACCGCTTTGAGCCAGTAGATGGTGATGAGATCGTGACCCATCGACGTATGCCTCCGCTTCAGTGAGCCTGCGGAAAATCCGGGTGCTCGTGGAGCACCGGCATTCGGTTGACAATCCAGCGGAACGTCATGATGCCGATCGTGATGATGGTGACCGAAATCATGATCTCCATGAAGCCCGGGATGTACCGCTCGGGCGCGTTGTAGTTGAACGCGATCACCGCGAGGTTCAGCCGGTTGACGACGATGCCGAGCACCGTCCAGCCGGCCACCCAGCGCGCCAGCGTCGCCTTCTGCCGGCGAACCGCGATGGCGAAGAGGAAGGCCGGACCGAGGATGAAGCCGAACATCTCGAACAGGAACCAGTAGCCGTACGGCGTCGGCAGCAGGTCGAACCGCCCGCTGTCCACCAGTCCCTGCAGCTTCAGGAAAAAGTAGGCGAACAGGACGATCGCCGCGCCGCGCGACAGGCCCAGCGTCACCTCGTCGGCGTGGGCGTGCGCCTTTTCGTCAATCTGCGACTTGAAGGCACGGTGCGACAGCCCGCTCTCGACGATGACCATGCTCAGGCCGGCGATGATGGCGGACACGAAGAAGAAGATCGGCACGTAGCCCGAGTACCACAGCGGGTGCAGCCGGTGCGGCATCATCAGGAACAACGCGCCGAGCGACGACTGGTGCAGCGTCGAAAGACACGTGCCGAGAATCGTCAGCCCGAGCGTCATCTTCACCGCGAGCTTCTGCAGCTTCGTCAGGCCGAGCCACTCGAAGACCACCGGGCTGAATTCGAGCGCCAGGACGACCAGGTAGAGGCACACGCACCAGCCGACCTCGAACATCACCGAGTGCGGGTTCCACAT
>PMKG01000286.1 GCA_003157675.1 Acidobacteriota bacterium | reverse complement strand
GCCGGGCAACGTCCGCGAGCTCGACCACGCGATCGAGCGCGGCGTCCTGATGGCGCAGGGCAAGGCCGTCCGCCTGTCCGACCTGAGCCTCAAGGCGGGCCGCGACGCGTCGGCGCGGCTCGACGACATGAGCCTCGAGGAGGTCGAAGCCTCCCTCGTCAAGAAGGCGATGGCGCGCTACGACGGCAACGTGAGCCACGCCGCGCGCGCGCTCGGCCTGAGCCGCAGCGCGCTCTATCGGCGGCTGCAGCGCTTCGGCCTATGAATCCGTCGAGACGCCGCGGGTGGCTGAACCACGAGCGTCGCGTGCTCGTGATGGCGCTCGCCGCGGGCTTCCCAGGTGTGCTGGTGGCCCTGTTGCTTCTCTGGACGGGCGACCACGCGTCCAGAACCAGCTGGACGCTCACCACGCTCGTCCTGACCTCCTGGCTCGGCCTGTCTCTGGCCGTCCGCTCGCGCGTCATCTACCCTTTGCAGACACTGACGAACCTGCTCGCCGGCCTTCGCGAAGGCGACGCCTCGGTCCGCGCTCGTGACGCCAGGCCCGATGACGCGCTGGGCGAGGTGATGCTGGAAGCGAACACGCTGGCCGAGACGCTGCGCGATCAGCGCGTCGGCCAACTCGAGGCCACGGCGCTGCTCCGCAAGGTCATGGAGGAGATCGACGTCGCCGTGTTCACCTTCGACGGCGACCGTCGCCTGCGCCTGACCAACCGTGCCGGCGAGCGGCTGCTGGGCCGCACCGCGGAGCGGCTGCTCGGGGCGTCGGCCGAGCAGCTCGGCCTGGGCGCGTGCCTCGAGGGGCCGTCGCCGCGCGTGGCGGCGTTCTCACTCCCGGGCAGCATCGGGCGCTGGGAGATCCGCCGCACGAGCTTCCGGCAGGGCGGGCTTCCCCATCAGTTGCTCGTGCTCACCGACGTCAGCCGCCCGCTGCGCGAGGAGGAGCGCCAGGCCTGGCAGCGGTTGATGCGCGTGCTCGGCCACGAAATCAACAACTCGCTGGCGCCGATCAAGTCGATCGCCGGCAGTCTCGCGCGGCTCTTCCACCGCGACGATCTGCCGGCGGACTGGAAGTCGGACGCCGACCGGGGGCTCGAGGTGATTGCGGCGAGGGCGGACGCACTGACCCGGTTCACCGCCTCCTACGCGCGCCTGGCCAAACTGCCGCCGCCGCGCCTGGCCCCGCTCGACATCGGCGCCCTCGTGCGCCGGGTGGCCGGCCTCGAAACGCGCTTGGCCGTCGAGGTCGGCGCGGGCCCGCGCGTGGTGATTCCCGCCGACGGCGACCAGATCGAACAGGCGCTCATCAACCTGGTGCACAACGCGGCCGACGCCGCTCTCGAGACCGGCGGCGGCGTCCGCGTCGCCTGGGCCGCGTCCGCCGGCCACGTGGAGGTGACGGTCGAAGACGAGGGACCGGGCCTCGCGCAGACGACGAATCTCTTCGTGCCCTTCTTCACGACCAAGCCGGGCGGGTCGGGCATCGGCCTCGTGCTCAGCCGGCAGATTGCCGAGGGCCACGGCGGCGCGCTGACGCTCGCCAACCGGCCAGACCGCACTGGAGGCCGGGCGCTGCTGCGCCTGCCGGCGTAGGCGCAGGGCTTCAGGCACAGGGCTCACGCCAAAAGGCTCAGGGCTCAAGGCTCAGGCCAAGAGGCTCAGGACTCAAGACTCAGAATCTCCGACCAAATCGGGCGCAAAAACCCGCATTTCCTGTCGACTGCTCCACGCGAAAATCGCTTGCGCCGCGGCCGAGGACTGTTGCTATAATCCCGCCCCAGGTTTCCCAATTCATAGCGCCAGCCGCGTTCGATTGTCGTCGCGCGTGACTTCGTTCGGGCCGGAGGCGAGATCCGGCCGGTCGCCAACCTGCTTGAAGCGCGGAGCGTTCGCCTTGTCGAACGGCTGCCGTCAAAGGACGTGACCCATGAGCGATCGCGAGAACTGGTTCATCGACGAGCTCGAGCGGCGGGGCGTATCCCGCCGCGAGTTCCTGGGGTTCTGCACTGTCATGACCTCGGCGTTGGCCCTGCCGGCCGCGCTCTCGGCGAGGGTGGCCAAGGCGATCCAGGGAGCCGAGAAGCCGGTGCTGGTCTGGCTCGAGTTTCAGGACTGCTGCGGGAACACCGAGTCGTTCCTCCGGGCGGCGCGCCCGACGGTCGCGGACATCGTCCTCGACACGCTCTCGGTGGACTACCACGAGACGATCATGGCGGCCGCCGGCACGCAGGCCGAGGAGGCGCTGCGCACGGTGGTCGGCGACAAGAAGGGCCAGTACCTCGTCGTCGTCGAGGGCTCGATCCCGACATTCGAGAGCGGGGCCTACTGCACGATCGGCGGCCGGGCGGCGATCGACATCGCCCGCGAGGTGTGCGGCGGCGCCGCGGCCACCATCGCGATGGGCACCTGCGCGGCGTACGGCGGCCTGCCGGCGGCAGCGCCCAATCCGACCGGCGCGTTGAGCGTCCGCGACGCGGTGCCGGGGATCAAGAACCTGGTGAACTTGCCGGCCTGCCCGGCCAACGCCGAGAACATCACGGCGCTGCTGGTCCACTACCTCACGTTCAAGTACTGGCCGCCGCTCGACGAGTTCGGCCGGCCGCTGTTCGCCTACGGCCAGCTGATTCACGACAACTGCGAGCGGCGCGCGCACTACGACGCCGGGCAGTACGTCGAGGCCTGGGGCGACGAGGGTCACCGCACCGGCTACTGCCTCTACAAGATGGGGTGCAAGGGGCCGGTGACGTTCCAGAACTGCCCGCGCGTCCGCTGGAACGAGGGCACCAACTGGCCGATCGGCTGCGGCCACCCGTGCGTGGGCTGCGCCGAGCCGGACTTCTGGGACAAGATGACGCCGTTCTACAACCACCTGCAGGGGCCGCCCTTCCTGGGCCCCGGCTACACGGTGGACCGCGTGGGCGTGGCCGCCACGGCGGGCATCGCCGCCGCGTTCGCCACCCACGGGCTCATCTCCTACATCAAGCGCTCGCGCGAGAAGCCGGAGCCGGCGCCCGCGACGCCGCAGTCGACTGACGCGAAGAAGGGGGACGCCGTATGACGCACATCGTCGTTGATCCCGTCACCCGGATCGAAGGCCACCTTCGGATCGAGGCTGAAGTCGACGGCGGCAAGGTGCAGGACGCCTGGTCTTCGTCGACGATGTTCCGCGGCATCGAGCTGATCCTGCAGGGACGCGACCCGCGCGACGCCTGGGTGTTCACGCAGCGGATCTGCGGCGTGTGCACGACCGTGCACGCGATCGCCTCGATCCGCGCCGTCGAGAACGCCATCGGCGCCGTGCCGCCGCCCAATGCCCGGCTGCTCCGGAACCTGATCATCGCCATGCAGGCGGTGCAGGACCACGTGGTCCACTTCTACCACCTCCACGCGCTGGACTGGGTCGACATCGTGTCGGCCCTGAGCGCGAACCCGGCCAGGACGTCGTCGCTGGCCGAGTCGATCTCCGACTGGCCGCTGTCGAGCGCGAAGTACTTCGCCGGCGTCCGCGACCGTCTGAAGGGGTTCGTCGAGCGGGGCCAGCTCGGGCCGTTCGCCAACGCCTACTGGGGCCACCCCGCCTACAAGCTACCGCCGGAAGCGAACCTGATGGCGGTCGCCCACTACCTCGAGGCGCTTGACTGGCAGCGCGAGGTGATCAAGGTCCACGCGATCCTGGGCGGCAAGAACCCGCACCTCCAGAGCTTCCTCGTCGGCGGCATGGCGACACCGGTCGACCCCGACAAGCAGTCGTCGCTCAACGCCGACACGCTGGCGTCGGTGCGGGCGCTCATCACGAAGGCGCACGACTTCGTGGCGCGCGTCTACATCCCCGACGTGCTCGCCGTCGCGTCGTTCTACAAGGACTGGGCCGGCTACGGGGCCGGTGTCGGCAACTATCTCGTCTACGGCGAGTACCCCGAGGACGAGGGACCGACCGCCCCGCTGTTCCTGCCCCCCGGCGTCATCCGGGGACGGGACCTGACCAAGGTGGAGCGGCTCGACCCCTCGCAGATCACCGAGATGGTGAGCCACTCCTGGTACGAGTACGACGGCGGTGACGGCAAGGCGCTGCATCCGTTCCAGGGAGAGACCAGGCCGAAGTACACCGGGCCCAAGCCGCCGTACGACCGGCTCGACACGGCCGCGAAGTACAGCTGGCTCAAGTCGCCGCGGTACGCCGGCCTGCCCATGGAAGTCGGCCCCCTCTCGCGGATGCTGGTGGCCTATGCCTCCGGGCACGCCCGCGTGAAGGAGCTGGTCGGCACCGTACTGCAGAAGCTGAATGTCGGGCCCGAGGCGCTCTTCTCGACGCTCGGCCGCGTGGCCGCCCGCGCCATCGAGACGCTGGTGCTCGCCGAGAAGCAGGGCGAGTGGCTCGACCAGCTGGCCGCCAACATGGCGCGCCACGATCTGCGAACGCACGACAACGCCAAGTGGGACCCTTCGAGCTGGCCGAGTGACGCGACGGGCGCCGGGTTCCACGAGGCGCCGCGCGGCGCGCTGGGTCACTGGGTCCACATCAGGAACGGCGCCATCGCCAACTACCAGTGCATCGTCCCGAGCACCTGGAACGCCGGGCCGCGCGACGCCAGCAGCCAGCGCGGACCGTACGAGGAGGCCCTAATCGGCACGCCGGTCGCCGACCCGGCCAAGCCGGTCGAGATCCTGCGCACGATCCATTCGTTCGACCCCTGTCTGGCCTGTGGCGTTCACGTCCTTGACGCGCGCAAGCAGGAAGTCGCGCGAGTGAGGCTGCCATGATCCAGGACCAACCCCTCGCTGAAACGGTCAGGGTGTACGTCTGGGAGTGGCCCGTCCGCGTGTGCCACTGGCTCATCGCCGGCTCGATCGCGGTTATGGCGGTCACCGGCCTCTACATCGCGAACCCGGGGCCGATCACGACCGGGCTGGCGTCCCAGCGGTCGCTGATGGGGCTCGTCAAGCTGATTCACTACTCGACGGCGATCGTCTTCGGCATCGCCGTCATCAGCCGGATCTGGTGGATGTTCGCGGGCAACAACTATGCGAGGTGGGACAAGTTCGTGCCGGCGAGCACGAAGCGCTGGAAGGCGCTCGGGCCGACGCTCGGCTACTACCTGTTCCGCCTGCGAAAGCCGCCGGGCTTCGTCGGCCACAACCCGCTGGCGGGCCTGGCGTACACGATCGTGTTCGCGGTCTACCTGATCATGCTGGGCACGGGGCTCGCGATGTACTCCGTGAGCGCCCACGTCGGGTCGCCGCTCCGGTGGTTCACGTTCCTGGTGCCGTGGTTCGGCGGCCTCTCGACGGCCCGGTGGCTCCACCACGGGTTCATGTGGATGCTGATCGGGTTCGCCGTCCATCACGTCTACAGCGCGGTCCTGATGTCGCAGGTCGAGGCGAACGCGACAGTGGAGTCGATCTTCTCGGGCTACAAGTTCGTGCCGCGCGAGGACCTGGTGTACTCGGGCTATCGCTTCATCGACCGCAAGGACACGCGTGGATAGCCGTTCGCGACTGCTCATCCTGGGTCTCGGCAATCTGCTGTGCAGCGACGACGGGCTCGGGGCCCTGGTGGCGCAGCGGATTGCCGAGACCCGCACGCTCCCGGACGGCGTGAAGGTCCTCGACGGCGGCACGCTGGGCCTCCAGCTCCTGCCCTACCTCGAAGACGCCGATCGGGCGATTCTCGTCGACGCCATCGCGGCCGACGGCCCGCCGGGCACGCTCGTTCGCCTCGACGGCGACGCGGTGGGCCCCGCCGTCGCGGCGCGCCTGTCGGTGCACCAGGTGGGGGTGTCCGACCTCATCGAGGCGGCGCGATGGCGCGGGCGGGTCCCGCCGACGCTCGTGCTCCTCGGCAGCGTGCCGGAGACCACGGAACTCGGCGTCGGGCTGTCGCCGCGAGTGCAGGCCACCTTCCTGCAACTGGTCGACATCGTCTGCGAGGAGGCGGGCCGCCTCGGCTACCCGCTGGAGAAGAAGGCTGGCGATGATCGGAGTGCCGTGGCTCATTGGAGCCACACTGCTGGCGGCGGCCTGCCTGGCCTGCCGTCAGCCGACTGACCTGCCACCGGACTTCGACGCCCGCCTGACCGCGCCGGAGGCGGCGCGGGCGGGCCGTCCACTGTTCCTTCGCTACTGCGCTATCTGCCACGGCGAGCGGGGGGACGGCCAGGGAGCGCGTGCCTCGGCCTTCACGACGCCGCCGCGCGACTTCACGAGCGACGCCTGGCGCCGGTCGGCCTCTGCGCGGCGGGTATTCCGGGCCGTTCGCGACGGCCTTCCCGGCACGCCAATGCCGGCCTGGCGCCCCCTCGGAGACGACGCCCTGATTGACCTGACCGCGTATGTCCTGTCGATCAGGCCCCAGTGAGCCCTCCGAAGCGGCCGAGGTTGGCCGCTGAGAGTGTCGTGCAATCCCACACTTCGTCGGTCGGGCCCGCACGTCCAGACTGCCGAATTTTCGCCACTCAAGCGGAGATGTTGGGTCAAGGCTCGCGAGAGTCGCTGGATTTCGGTGCATTTCTGGTAGACTGCTGCGCTGGCAACGCACTTGCTCATTGATCCTGGTTGGGCCGGGTCAGGTCCGTTCCTGGTAACGCCAGCATGCTTAGTTCATTCCTGCTTCCCCTGGTTGTCGCCGTCGGGCTCGCGGCACCGGCTGCCCCGCAGCCGAAGAGCGAGGACATCGAGGCCTGCCTCGCCTGTCACGGCGACAAGTCGATGTCGGTGACGCTGCCGAGCGGCGAGACGCAGAGCCTGTACGTCGACCGGGCGGCGTTTGCGCGGTCGGTGCACGGCGGCAAGCTGGGCTGTACCGACTGCCACACCGATCTCACCGAGGTGCCGCACGCGGCCAAGCCGTTCCAGACGCGGCGCGAGTTCACGATCGCCTACTACGAGGCGTGCAAGCGCTGCCACTTCGCCAATTACAGCAAGACGCTGGACTCGGTGCACTACCCCGCCATCGCGAGGGGCGACCGGATGGCGCCGGTCTGCGTCGACTGCCACGGCGCGCACAACATCTCGCCGCCGAACCAGCCGCGATCGAAGATCTCGCAGACGTGCGCCGTCTGTCACCAGGGGGTGTCGGCCACCTACGCGAAGAGCGTGCATGGCCGCGCGCTCATCGAGGAGAAGAACGCGGACGTGCCGACGTGCACCGACTGCCACCATGCCCACGACATCGGCGGCCCGCACGCGCCCGGCTGGCGGCTCAAGAGCCCTGAGCTATGCGCGAGCTGCCATGCGAACGCGGGGATGATGAAGAAGTACGGGTTGTCGACCAACGTCATGCAGACCTACCTCGCCGACTTCCACGGCATGACGGCCTCGCTCCAGCGCCAGCAGTCGGCCGAAGGGGCGCGCGTGACGGCGCTCTGCATCGACTGCCACGGCGTCCACAACATCACGAAGGTCAACGCCAAGAACTCCTCCGTCATCAAGGCGAACATCCTCAAGACGTGCCAGCGGTGCCACCCGGGCGCGACCGAGAACTTCTCCTCGGCCTGGCTGTCGCACTACGAGCCGACGCTCAAGAACGCGCCGATGGTGTACGCCGTGCGGATCGCCTACATGATTCTGATCCCGTTCATGATCGGGGGGCTGGTGCTCCAGATCCTCCTGCATCTCTGGCGGGTCGTGGTCAACCGATGAAGAACTACGTCACCAGGTTCACGCTCAAGCAGCGCATCGAGCACGCGTCGGTGATGACGCTGTTTCTCGTCCTGGCCCTCACCGGGCTGCCGCAGAAGTTCTTCGAGGCCTCGTGGGCGCAGGCGATCATTGGCGCGCTGGGCGGCATCGACCGCGTGCGGTGGGTGCACCGGGCGGCGGGGATCCTGTTCACTGTGTTCACGTTCACGCACCTCGGCGTCATCTCGGCCCTGGTCGTGACGGGTCGGGCCGCGCTGTCGCTGGTGCCGACGCGCCAGGACTTCCTCGACGCGATCCAGCAGCTCGAGTACTACTTCGGCATGACCGACGCGCCGGCCAAGTTCGACAAGTTCGACTACAAGCAGAAGTTCGAGTACTGGGGCCTCGTGCTGGGCGCCGTCATCGTCATCGCGACCGGCCTGGTGCTGCTGTTCCCGATCGAGGCCACGCGGTTCCTGCCGGGCGAAATCGTGCCCGCCTCCAAGCTCGCGCACGGCAACGAAGGGCTGATGGCGTTCCTCGTCGTCATCGTCTGGCACATCTACAACGCGCATCTCAATCCGGACGTCTTCCCGTTCGACCCGACCATCTTCACCGGGAAGATCAGCGCCAAGCGGCTGCACCACGAGCACGAACTCGAGTACGAGCGCCTGAAGGAGAACGAGTAACCGTCCCGGTGAGGTGATGATCCTCGCCCTTCTCGCCCAGTCGAGCCTGTATGCGCTCATCGCCGGCCTGTTCGTCGAGGCGCTCGTCGGGCGCTGGCGGATCGAGGACGCGGCCTGGCGGTTCCGGCTACGGATCCTCGCGCTCGTCGTGTCGGCGGCCGGCCCACCCGTCCTGCTCCTGCTCGCGCCATTCCGCGAGAGCGCGTCGTTCCAGGTGGGCTGGGCGCTGTTTGCCGGCGAGCGCTGGGACCAGGTGCGAGTGGGAGGCGAGGGCCTCGGAAGCCTGACGCTGCTCCTCTCGTGCGGCCTCGGCTCGGCGCTCTTCCTGCGCGATGCGCTGCCGCCGCTCGCCGACGCCCTCCGCGGGTCGAAGGCGCTCGCCGAGGTGCCCCCCTGGCACGGGGCGCGCGCCGCGCTGGGGCCGGTCGTGGCCGCGCAAGCCCGCGCGTTCGGCGTCCCGGTGCCGGCCGTCCGCGTGGTTCGGACCGACGCCCCGGTGCTGCTGTGCGAAGGCGTCCGCCAGCCGGTGCTCGTGGTGTCGCTGGCCACGCTCGAACACCTGTCAGGCGCCGAGCTCGATGCGGCCCTGGCCCACGAGCTCGCTCACGCGGCGCACCGCGACCCCGCCTGGAGCTATGCGCTCATTGCCGTGCGGGCGGCGCTGTTCTTCAACCCGGCGGTCCAGTGGGTGGCGCGCGCCATGGTCGACGACATCGAGGGCCGCGCCGACCAGGCCGCGGTGCGGGCGAGCGGCGGAGCCGCCGCGCTCGTCCGCGTGATCCGGAAGCTGTTCGACACCGACCATCCCCCACCGTCCGACGGCGACGCGTCGTTTGAGCGCGTGTTCTGGCGGATTCGTAAACAGGGCGTCGAGCGCCGTTGCGCCAACCTGGAGCGGTCCGGGTCGGCTGCGCCGCTGCTCCATGGCCCCGTGCTGCTCGCGACGGCGGGCGCTGTCCTGCTGTCGCTGCTGTTCTTCGTCGTCTGATGTCTCCCATGCTCACGGTCACCGGCGCCGTCAGATCGTGCCTCCTGCTGGCGTCGCTCTTCGCGCTCGGATTGAAGGGCGCGGACCATCTGCCGTCGCTCATGGCCGGGACGCCGTACGGCGCCCGCGTCTATTGGACCGTGGCGGACGCGGAGGCCGGAATCGGCTCCCGCCTCTGGCTGCCGACGTCGGTCCCGCCGTCGATCGGCTGGCCTCCCGCGAGGATCGACGTCTGGCCGGAGCCGCCCGTCTCGGTCGCCGTGCACTTTCCGGCGCGCGCCGGCGGGAAGGACGGGCTGATCCTGGTGCAATCGATCGGCGTGCGCGCCGCGGCGGCCGAGGCGATTCTGCCGCCCGTTCACGTGTTGATGACGGTCGACGACGTGCCGCTTGGCGAGCGGACGGGCACGATGACGCGCGCGCTGGCTCCCGGCGGGCAACTCCTGCATGATCTGTCGTGGGACCAGGGGACACGCCACCTCGTGCTTCGCTACGCGGGACCGGTGGAGGATCTGCTCCAGGTGGCCGCCAGTCTCGGACGGATTCGCCCATGACTCAAGCGACGGTCAGCCGCGCGTGGGGAGGTCGCAGCATCCAGGCCCGGGTGGTGCTGCTCGTCGGGTTCGGCGTGCTCGCGTCGCTCGCGATTCTCGGCGGCACGGCGTGGGTAGGCCTCGACCGGATGGACGACCGGCTCGAAGCCGAGCGCCTGCTGCTCGCGCGGGCCATCGCCGAGCACTTCGACTACCTCGTGCAGAGCGACATGGAGGGGCTCCAGGGGCTCCAGGCGTCGCCCTCCGCGAACCTGGCGGACCGTGCGCACCTGCCCGATCGCCTCGCGCTGCGCGAGGCCTACCTCCGCCTGCGCCTCGTGGAACACGTGCTGCTCATCGACGGCGCCGGCACGGTGGTACAGAGCGAACCTCCCATTCGCACGGGCCCGGTCCTGGCGCCGCCGGCCCTCGACGTGCAGACGGCGTTGACGACGGGGCGGCCGACCGTGTCCTCCCCCGTCCAGTCAGGAGCGAAGCGCTGCTTCTTCCTGCTGGTGCCGATGCGCAACTGGCGCGGCGAGGTGGTCGCGCTGGCCGCCGGCGAGATCGACCCGTCAGGGTCCCGGTTCGCCGGCTCGCTCGACGCGTTTCGTCTGGTGCCCGACGGATCGATCGATCTCATCGACGCCACCGGCTTCACGATCGCGAGCAGCGACCGGGAGCGGCCCGCGCGGGTGCGCAGCGACGCGCCGCCGCTTCTCGCCGCGCTGCGCGACCGCGGGACGTTCGTCGGGCCCGGAACCGGCCGTGACGCGCGGATGGTGCTGGCGCTCGCGCCGATGGGCCTCGCACGCTGGGGCGTGCTGATCCGCCAGGACGAGTCGGTGGCGCTGGCGCGCTCCGAATCCACGCGGCGTACGCTGCTCTGGCTCGGCCCCGCACTGCTCGGCCTCGGGCTCCTCTTCGCGTGGGGCGCCGCCCGCAGCGTCCGCGATCCGATCGCGCTGCTCACCGACTCGGCGGAGCGAATCGCCTACGGCAACCTGAGCCAGCCGATCCCCGAGCTGGGCCAGGACGAGGTCGGGCGGCTGGGCCGGTCGTTCGAGCAGATGCGGATGGCGCTCAAGGCGTCGATGAGCCACGTCGAGCGCGCGAACCTCGATCTCGAGCGGCGCGTCGAGGAGCGCACGCGGGAGCTCGAGGATCTCTACCGTCAGCTCAAGGAGCGCGACGCGTGGCGGGAGGAACTGCTGCGCAAGGTGATCTCGGCGCAGGAGGACGAGCGCAAGCGTCTCGCGCGGGAGCTGCACGATGAGACGAGCCAGACGCTGAGCGCGCTGGCGATGAAGATCGAGACGGCGCTGGCCGCGTGGCCCTCCGAGGCGTCGCGCGACCGGCTGACGGAAGCCAAGGGGCTCACGGTCCGCACGCTCGAGGAGCTCCACCGCCTCATCTTCGATCTGCGGCCGTCGGTGCTCGACGATCTCGGGCTGCTCTCGGCCATCCGGTGGTACGCCGAGCGCCACCTCGAGCCGCGCGGCATCTCGGTTCGGTGCGAGTTCAGCGGCTTCGGCGGACGCCTGATGCCCGAGCTCGAGACGGCGTTGTTCCGCGTCGCGCAGGAGGCGATCACCAACATCGCGAAGCACTCGGGCGCCGAAACGGTGCTCATCCAGTGCCTCGAGCGCGACGGACGCATCACGATCGAAATCGAAGACGACGGCAAGGGGTTCTCACCGGCGAGCCTGCCCCCGCCCGCGGCGCGCGAGCGCGGCCTGGGCCTGATGGGCATGCGCGAGCGGGTCGAGCTGTTCGGCGGGACGCTCGAGCTCGATTCGGCGCCCGGCAGCGGCACCCGCATCGCCGTCAGCGTACCGGCTGTCCAGGAGGTTGGAGATGAGCAGCATCCGGGTCCTGATCGCGGATGACCACGCGATCCTCCGTGACGGCGTCCGCGCGCTTCTGGCCATGTCGGAGGACATCACGGTGGTCGGCGAAGCCGCCAACGGGCAGGAGGCCGTCGACCTCGCGCGGCGGCTCGCGCCTGACGTCATCCTGATGGACATCGCCATGCCCGGCCTCGGCGGCATCGAGGCCACGATCCAGATCCGCAAGGAGAACCCCGAGGCGAAGATCCTGGTGCTCACGCAGTACGAGGACCGCGAGTACATCCGCAGGTTCCTGAAGGCCGGCGTGTCGGGGTACGTGCTCAAGAAGGCGGCGGGATCGGAGCTGACGTCGGCGATTCGCGCGGTGAGCCGGGGGGGCCTCGTGCTCGACCCCGAGGTGGCCCGCGAGGCGATGCGCGAGCAATCGGAGCCGGAGGCGCACGGCCGGTCCGCCAACCCCTACGATTCGCTCACCGACCGGGAGAAGCAGGTGCTGAAGCTGGTCGCCGAAGGCCACAGCAACAAGGAGGTGGCCGAGACGCTCGACATCAGCGTCAAGACCGCGATGTCGCACCGCGAGCACATCATGCAGAAGCTCGACCTGCACAGCCGGACCGACCTCATCAAGTTCGCGCTGCAGCAGGGCGTCATCAGGGTCGACTCCTGACGCGGGCTCGCCTCTATTATTGCTGCCGACGGCTCGCCCGCTGGCTCAGGGCTCAAGACTCAAGGCTCAGGCTGGCTCAGGGCTTCGGCTTGAGCCATGAGCCTAGTC
>PMKG01000248.1 GCA_003157675.1 Acidobacteriota bacterium | reverse complement strand
CGGCCCCTCGGGCTCCGGCAAAAGCACGATCGCCAAGCTGGCGCAGCGCCTTTACCAGCCTGAGGCGGGCCGCGTGCTGATCGACGGCTTCGACTCCGCCGTGCTCGATCCGTCCTGGCTGCGCCGCCAGATCGGCGTCGTGCTGCAGGAGAATATTTTATTCAACCGCTCGGTGCGCGAGAACATCGCGCTCACCGATCAAGCGCTGCCGATGGATCGTGTCGTCGCCGCGGCGAAACTAGCCGGCGCGCATGATTTCATCTGCAAAATGCCGCAAGGTTACGACACACCCATCGGCGAGCGCGGGGTCTCGCTGTCCGGCGGTCAACGCCAGCGCATCGCCATCGCCCGAGCCGTCATCCGCGACACGCCCATCCTGATTCTCGACGAGCCGACGGCCGGTCTGGACGCCGCGTCGGAGCAGGCCGTCATGGAGGCCCTGAACCGGCTGATGCAGGGTCGAACGTCGGTCGTCATCGCTCATCACCTCGGCACCGTGCGCCACGCCGACGTCATCTTCGTCATGAAAGACTGCGTTCTGGCCGAGCAAGGCACGCACGATGCGCTCATGGCCAGGAACGGCGTGTACGCGGAGCTGCACGGAATCCAGAGCCCCGGCGAGCCCACCGACAGCGCCGTGTCACCCCAGGCCGCGCCGCAGTAACCGACACCGAGGCCGGGCAGGAACGCCCACCAGAGTGTTCGATACAGAACAGCGCGTCGCGCCAGGGCTGGGTACAGTCACAAGGGGTCATCGCACCCGATCGCGACGAACGGCGAGCGACCCACCAACTCGGCGAGGAGGCCTGGCAGACGGGCTGCGGCAGCGACCCTCACCGGGAAGGGCCAGAGGAATCTGATCATGAGACACCACGCCTTGAAAGCGTACGCCGTCCTCATTCTGACCGTCGCGGCCTTCTCGGTCGGCGTCTCCGCCCAGAAGACGAGCCAGACCGACAAGCAGGCCGCCGCCGCCGCGCTACCCGCGCGAATCTGGCAGGATCCCGGCGACGTGGCGTCGCTGGACCTCGTGTACGGATCCGGCGGAAAAGCGCACGCGCCGGACCCTGCCGGCACGTTCACGTTCGTCAAGGAGGACCTGGAGGGGACGAGCCCGAAGTTCGAGGTCACCGACGGGCAGGGTGTCGAGTGGAAGGTCAAGCTGGGGCAAGAGGTGCAGTCGGAAACGGCGGCGACGCGGTTCCTGTGGGCGGCCGGCTACTTCGTCGACGACGACTACTACATGGCCGAGCTCACGGTGAAGGGGATGCCGGTGCTGAAGCGTGGCCAGAAGTTCGTGTCACCCGGCGGCATCGTCCACGGCGCCCGCCTGGAGCTGAAACGGACTGTGGTCAAGAAGATCGGGGAGTGGGACTGGTTCGACAATCCCTTTCTCGGCCAGCGGGAGTTGAACGGCCTGCGCGTGATGATGTCGCTGCTGAACAACTGGGACCTCAAGGCGATCAACAACTCCATTTACGTGGTGGACGGCGAGCGCCATTACGTCGTCAGCGATATGGGAGCCACGTTCGGGAATACGGGCAACGCGCTGACGCGATCCAAAGGCGTGACCAAGGACTACGCGCGGTCGAAGTTCGTGGCCAAGGAGACGCCGGAGTCCATCGACTTCGTGATGCACAGCCGCCCGTTCGTCCTCACGGTGTTCTGGGTGAAGAACTACCGTTTTCGCACCAAGATGGAGACGATCACGAAGCACATCCCACGGGCCGACGCGAAGTGGCTGGGCCAGCGGCTGTCGCTGTTGACCGACGGCCAGATCCGCGACGGCTTCCGCGCCGCCGGGTATGGGGCCGGCGACGTCGACACCCTGACGAGAACGATCCGGGCGCGCATCGCGACGCTCGCGGGCCTGTGATCATCAGGACGACACGCCAGGCCGGCAGACCGGCGAAGCAGGAGGTCCAGTCGTGAGGCTCATCATCGAGCCCGCCGACGGTGTCGCACCGCTGCTCTCGGCGATCAGGCGCGCCAGGAAGAGCGTGGAGATTGCCGTCTTCCGCCTCGATCGCAAGGACATCGAGACGGCGCTCACAGCGGCGGCCGCGAGGGGCGTCCGGGTGACCGCGCTCATCGCCTTTGCCAATCGCGGTGGCGAACGGAACCTGCGCCGGCTCGAACTGCGCTGCCTCGCAGCCGGCATCACGGTGGCCCGTACGGCCGACGACCTCACGCGCTACCACGGCAAGTACGTCCTGATCGATCGCCGCATCCTGTTCGTGCTTTCGTTCAATTTCACGTATCTCGACATCGATCACAGCCGGGGATTCGGCATCGTCACGAGCCGGCAAGACTGCCTCCAGGAGGCGGCGAAGCTGTTCGAGGCCGATTGCGCGCGGACTCCGTACTCACCCAGCGTCGACGCGTTCGTAGTCAGCCCGGCCCACTCCCGGCGCGTGCTCGGCACGTTCCTGAAGCAGGCGAAGAAGGAGTTGCTGATCTACGACCCCAAGATCTCGGACAGGGAGATGCTCGGTATCCTACAGGCGCGCGTGAGGGCGGGCGTCGAAGTCAAAGTCATCGGCCAGGTGTCGGGCCGCCCCCCGTTCGACGTGCGGAAGCTGGCGGGCACCCGGCTCCACACCCGCACGATCATCCGCGACCGGCGCCGCGCCTTCGTCGGCAGCCAGAGCCTTCGGGCGGCCGAGCTGGACTCGCGCCGTGAGGTCGGCCTCATCGTCCGAGACACGAAGGCGGTAAAGACGCTGATCGACACCTTCGAGTCCGACTGGGCCGGGACGACCGCCACAAGCCGGCGCGTGCCGGCTGCTGTCGAGGACGCGCCGGCCGAGGGGCCGCTCGCTTCGTCGGCGAAAGACATCGCTCAAGCGGTCGAGGTCTTCACGAAGGAGCTGCAGCCGCTCGTCGCCACGGTGAAGGATGCCGTGAGGCAGGCCGTGATCAAGGCTGGAGACGATGTGCTCCACGACAAGGACGCCAAGGTCACGATGAAGCAGGTCGTCAAGGACGCGGTGAAAGAGGCGGTCAAGGATGCCGTTCACGAGGCCCGGGAAGCCCAGCCGCCGAGGAGCGACGAATGATCACGAAGCGTTGGATCCGCCGTCGAGTGCTGTCAGGACTGGTGGCGGCTCTGTCCTTGTGCCTCGTCGCTCCCCGGACACTCGCGGGCCAGGGGACTGCGCCGGGCAGCAAGGACAAGGCCGACGACGCGGCCGGGTTCAAGGAGTTCTCCGAACGCGTGCAGAAGTACCTCAAGCTGCAGAGAACGGTCGAGGCAGGTCTCCCGACCTTGAAGTCCACGGATTTGCCGGAGATGATCACGGCGCATCAGCAGGCCCTGGCGAGGAAGATCCGTGAGGCGAGGCCGCGCGCGGAGCCGGGCGACATCTTCACCCCGGCAGCCCGCGAGGCGTTTCGACACGCCAGCCAAGCCGCGCTCGGAGGCCCGCGCTCGGCCCACTCACTCGCCTACATGCAGCCGGGCGCGCCCAGCCCGGGCATGCGCCTCGAGGTGAACAGCATCTACCCGGACGACGAGCCGACCACGGCCTTCCCGCCCGAGCTGCTGGCCGTATTTCCGGCGCTGCCCGTCGAGGTCGCCTACCGCATCGTCGGCCGGACGCTGATCGTGATCGACGTGAAATCGCGTCTGATCGTCGACGTCGCCCGCCTCATCCTTCCCCCGGCCTCGTAGGAACTGGAGACCCCCATGCGACGTCCCGGCGCTGTCCCGCTCGTTCTACTGACGCTAGTCACGCTGGTCCTGTCGGCCAGCGGCGCGGCGGACTTCGCGTTTCCGCTCCAGGCGAATTCGGTCCGCCTGGCCGTGATCGGCGATATGGGCACGGGCGAGCAGCCGCAACTCGACGTCGCGAAGCAGATGGTGAAGTCGCGCGCGGCCTTCCCGTTCGAGTTCGTCATCACCCTGGGTGACAACATCTACACGGGCAGCCAGCCGTCCGATTTCGAACAGGACTTCGCCGTGCCCTACAAGCCCCTGCTCGACGCCGGCGTGTCCTTCTATGCCACGCTCGGGAACCACGACAAGACCAACGAGCGATTCTACAAGCCCTTCAACATGAAC
>PMKG01000292.1:3152-3821 GCA_003157675.1 Acidobacteriota bacterium | reverse complement strand
CGCGGCGCGAGTTGTCCGAGGCGCAGATCCGGGAACGACTGCGCCGCAAGGAGTTCGAGCCGGACGCCATCGAGGGGGCGGTCGCGCGGCTGCGCGAGGTCAGGGCGGTCGACGATCGTCGCGTCGCGACGAGCGCGGCGCGGACCGAGGCCAATATTCGCTCGCGCGGTCGGGGCTACGTGCTGAGACGGCTTCAGTCGATCGGCATCGGACCGGAGTTGGCCAAGGAAGCCGTGGACGAGGTGTTCGGTGCCCTCGACGAGACGGCGCTTCTCGAACGGGCCCTGACCAGGCGCATGCGCGGCCGGAACGCCCGAGTCCACGNNCCAGGCGCAGTTCCGCCGGCTGCTCAACCAGCTCGTCCGGCAGGGCTTTCAGCCGTCCGCGGTCATCACCGCCCTCAAAGCCCGCTCGCGACGCGACGCCGTCTCTGACGAAGACGCAGGCGAGTAGATCCGAGACCACATTCTTGACGCGCCAACAGGGCCGGGCGCCTCGCTCGCGGCCTCTCGCTTACTCACCTTCCACGTTTCGTCCCCGACGGCCTGTCCCACTACAATAGGGAGGTCATGACGTCGAACGAGATCCGCGCCTCCTTCCTGGATTACTTCGCCGAGCGGGGCCACCGCATCGTTCAAAGCTCACCGCTCGTGCCCGCCGGCGACCCGA
>PMKG01000292.1:0-3125 GCA_003157675.1 Acidobacteriota bacterium | reverse complement strand
TCTCGTTCGGCGACTACTTCAAGACCGACGCCGTGGCCTTCGCCTGGGAGCTGCTCACGAAGGTCTGGGGCCTTCCGCCCGACCGGCTGCACGCGACGGTCTTCAGGGGCGACGCCGCCGTGCCGCGCGACGAGGAAGCCTACACGCTCTGGCGGGCGTTCCTGCCGGCCGACAAGATCAGCGAGCTCGGCGAGGACAACTTCTGGGCGATGGGTGACACCGGGCCGTGCGGCCGCTGCTCGGAGGTGCACTACTTCCGCGGCAACGACCTCCCCTGCCCGGAGCCCGTCTGCCTGGGCGTCGCCTGCTCGTGCGACCGCTACGTCGAGATCTGGAACAACGTCTTCATGGAGTTCGACCGCCAGCCCGGCGGCGAGCTGCGCAGGCTACCCGCCCCGTCGATCGACACCGGCATGGGNNGCCTTCCTGATCGCCGACGGCGTGGTCCCGTCGAACGAGTGGCGCGGCTACGTGCTGCGCAAGATCATGCGGCGCGCGATGCGACACGGCAAGCGCCTCGGCATGACCGAGCCGTTCCTCCACCGCCTGGTCGACGTGCTGGTCCGCGAGATGGGCGGCGCCTATCCCGACCTCGGGCGGCAGCGTGATTACGTCGCCCGCATGATCTCCAGCGAGGAGGAGCGGTTCGAGTCGGTGCTCACGATCGGCCTGCCAAAGCTCGAGGAGTCGCTCGACCGCGCGGCCGCCTCCTCCCGCGTCCTGTCGGGAGACGAGGCGTTCCGGCTGTACGACACCTTCGGCGTGCCGCTCGACTTCATCGAGGACATGGCCGCCGAGCGCAAGGTGTCGCTCGACCACGACGGGTTCGAGCGGGCGATGGAGGCGCAGCGGGAAAAGGCCAGGGCCGGTCACGGCTTCGGCGCGATCAAGGCCGAGGGACTGGAATTCGAGGAGGCGACCGAGTCGCTTCGCGGCAAGCCCGACTCGTTTGAAGGCTACACGACCACGCGCGTCGAGGGCATCCCCGTGTTGGCCACCACCGACGAGGAAGGCCATCGCCTCGAGGCGCTGACCGAGGGGCAGGTCGGCTACCTCGCGCTCGAGCGGACGCCGTTCTACGTGGAATCGGGCGGACAGGTGTCGGACACCGGCACGATCGTCGCCGTGGCCGGGCGGGCGAAGGTGGACGGCCTCGTCCGCGCGGGCGCCAACAGGCCCCGGCTGCACCGCGTGCGCGTCACGACGGGCGTCATCCGCGAGGGCGACCGCGTCACCGCGGCCGTGTACGACGAGGCGAGGGACGCGACGCGGCGGAACCACACGGCCACTCACCTCCTCCACGCCGCGCTGCGGCAGGTGCTCGGCGCGCACGTCAAGCAGGCCGGCTCGCTGGTCTCTCCGGACCGGCTCCGGTTCGACGTCGTGCACTTCGCGGCGATCACCGAGGGCGAGATCGAGGAAGTCGAGCGGCTGGTCAACGCCCAGATCTGCAGGAACCAGCCGGTCGCGACCGAGGTGCGCTCGACCGACGAGGCGATCGCCGCCGGCGCGATGGCGCTGTTCGGCGAGAAGTACGGCTCCTCGGTCCGCGTCGTCTCCGTGCCCGGCTTCAGCATGGAACTGTGCGGAGGGACGCACGTCCGAGCCACCGGCGACATCGGCCTCTTCTCGATCGTCCAGGAGAGCGGCGTCGCGGCCGGCGTCCGTCGCATCGAAGCGGTGACCGGCATGAACGCGCTCCGCGTGCACCAGGAGCAGCGGCGCTCGCTTGCGACCGTGATCGAGACGCTCAAGGCGCCGGCCGACCAGGCGGCCGCAGCCATCGAGCGGCTGCAGGCGGACGCCAAGCGGCTGGCGCGCGAGAACAGCGAGCTGAAGCTGAAGGTGGCGATGGGCGGCGGCGCGTCCCAGTCCGCGGGCGACGACGGCGTGGACGCGGGCGGCGTGAAACTCCTGACCCGGCGCGTCACCGGCCTGGACAAGAACGGCCTCGGCCAGCTCGCCGACGCCCTGAAGAACAAGCTCGAGAGCGGTGTCGTCGTCGTGGCGTCGGAGAACGAGGGCCGGGTGGCGCTGGTCGTGTCGGTCACCAGGGACCTGACGCCCGGGATTCACGCCGGCAACATCGTCAAGAAGATCGCGCCGATCGTGGGCGGCGGCGGCGGCGGGCGGCCCGATTTCGCCGAGGCGGGCGGAAAGAACCCGGCCGGCATCGACCAGATGTTCGAAGAAGCGCGCGCGGTGGTCGCGGGGATGGCGGCGAAGACATAGGCGAAAGCCGGCGGGCGGGCTATCGGACAGGCGGGTTCTGCCGATAAACCGAGTTGTGAGAGTCTCCGCGCGCCGAGCCCTGGTCGTCGTGGTTGCCTTGGTTGTCCTGGCGTGCGCGTCGACTGCCGGCGCACAGATTTACAGCTGGCACGACGCCAGCGGGTCGCTGGTCCTCTCCGACCAGGCGCCGCGCGAGCACGTCGCCGGCGTTCGGACCTTCCGCGTGCCGCACTCGACGGGCGACGTCCTCTCCACCAAGCCGGCCTCGTCGGCGTTCAGCGAAACTTACGACACGCTCATCACCCAGCACGCGGAGGCGCGGGGGCTGCGGCCCGACCTCGTACGCGCGGTCGTCCAGGTCGAATCGGGCTACAACCCGCGGGCCGTCTCGTCCAAGGGGGCGCTGGGGCTGATGCAGTTGATGCCGTCCACGGCGGCGGATCTCGGCGTGCGGTCTCCGTTCGACCCGGAGGAGAACCTCCGCGGAGGAACGCTGTACCTGCGGCAGCTGCTGGATCGCTTTGGCGGCAACGAGGAACTGGCGCTGGCGGCCTACAACGCGGGACCCACGGCGGTCGATCACTACGGCAATCGCGTTCCGCCTTACGCCGAGACGCAGGACTACGTCCGGAGGGTCCAGACCCAGACGTCGGCCCAGCCCGCTCAACAGACAGGACAGACGGCCTCCTCCGCGCAGGCTGCGAAGCCGGCGACTCCTCCGCCACCGGTCCACCAGGTCTGCTACAAGATCACCGAGACCATCGATGGCCGGACCGTCGTCCGCTACTCGGACACGCCGCCACGGTCGGGGGCGTACGAGGTCATTCGGTAGGCTCAGGGCTTCCGCCTCAGCCAAGGCTACGGCGGACCCGCCGAAGCGCTTCGCGCGAAGG
>PMKG01000071.1 GCA_003157675.1 Acidobacteriota bacterium | reverse complement strand
AATTTAGATTAGTAATCTATCCGAGTGTTTTGGTTTTCCTAGTGAGCAGATACTACCTTATTGTAGAACGAAATAGCCTGAAAGACCAGTCAGTAATCGAACAAATCATTTGCCCGGCAATTCCTGTGCATTATTCTTTTTAGTAATTGATCGCTTTCCTGACGATCTTACCTTTAAGCTGCAGAAACCGCCGTCTCTCGGTGATGATGAGCGACTCCAGATCATCGGGGTACTTCGTCAGGCGCTCATAGCCTGTGCTGGTCACCAACACCGTGTCGGAATGGCGGAAACCGCCGATCTCCGCGAAATACAGGGCCGGCTCGATGCTGATCACCATATTCTCTGCCAGCACATCCGTGCTGCCGGAGCTGAGCCAGGGCTGTTCGTGGTTGCCCATGCCGATGCCGTGGCCGGTGCGGTGCGGCAGCCCGGGCAGCTTGTAGTCGGGGCCGAACCCATGCTCCGCGTAAAGCTTCCTCGGCGCCGCGTCCACATCCTCGCACGCCGCGCCCAGCTTCGCCGCCGCGAACGCGGCCGCCTGGCCGCGCTTGACGAGGTCCCAGATGTCGCGCTGACGCCTCGACGGCGCGCCGACGACGACCGTGCGGCTCATGTCGGAGTGGTAGCCGTCCACCGTGCAGCCGCCGTCCATGAGGACCACGTCGCCCTCGCGAAGCGGGCGGCGCTTGATGCTGCCGTGCGGCGAGGCGGTCATCTCGCCGAACGTGGCGCCGATGCTGCCCTCGGCGCCGAGCGCCCGGTGCGCGGCGGCCGCCAGCGCGCTGAACTCGTCGGCCACCATACCCGGTTTGAGCAGCGGGATGACCGCGCGGTACGCCTCGTTCGTGATGTTGTTGGCGCACTGCATGAGCGCGATCTCCTTCGGCGTCTTGATCACCCGGCAGCCGATCGTGACCGGGTTGGCGATGACGATGTCAACGGCCGGCGCGGCCTTGCGCAGGCCGTCAGCGACGAAGAAGCGCGCGTACTCTTCGAAGCCGGCACGGGCGACGCCGCGGTCCTTCAGCACCTGGGCGATCTGCTCGAACGGGCTCTCGTGCTCTTCCCACGTCCGCACGTCGCTGCCGATCGTGACGAGCTCGCGCGCGCGCCCCTCCTCGAACTTCGGACAGACGTAGGCCACCTCGCCGCGCGCCGGCAGGATGGCGACGAACGTGCGCTCGCTCGCCCACCAGCTGATGCCGGTGAAGTACATGAGGCTCGTGCCCGAGTCGAGGACGATGGCGTCGATCTTGTTCTCCGCCATCAAACGCCGCGCCTTCTCGACGCGCGCCTTTCTGTCGTCGACCGTGATGCGGACCACGCCACCGGTCATGGGTTTGAGGTGGGCGAACGGGCCCAGCGACGCTTGATTCTGGGCGGCGTGCAGGACGCCCGTGCTTGCAGCCAGACCGGCACCGGCCGCTACCGCGGACGTCTGGAGGAATCTTCGGCGATCGATAGACATTGGCGACTCCCTGTCGTGATCAGTGGTCAGTGCTCACTGTAGGTGGTAGTGGCTAGTGGTCAGTGGCTAGCGTGCCACGCGTGATCGACTGACCACTGATCACTAGCCACCAGCCACTACTGTTTCTGTCCGTGTCCCTGTCCCTGTCCCTGCCCGTAATACGCCCCCGGCCCGTGCTTCCGGAGGAAGTGCTTCTCGCTGAGCGCGCGGGGCAGCGCCGGCGCGTCCGGCGCGAGCGCCACCGTGTGCCAGGCCATGCACGCGACCTCCTCGAGGATGACGGCGAGGTCGGCGGCCGCTCCCACGGACCGGGCCCAGCAGAACGGCCCGTGCCCCCTGACGAGCGCGGCTGGCACGGCGGCGGGATCGAGGCCCGCAAGCCGCCGCACGATGGCCTGCCCGGTATTCCATTCGTAGGCCGACCGGATCTCGTCGTCGGTCATCGCGTCGGTCACCGGGATCGTCCCCCGGAAGTAGTCCGCGTGCGTCGTCCCCAGGCAGGGGATCTCGCGCCCGGCCTGCGCCCAGATCGTCGCGAACCGCGAATGCGTGTGCACGACCGCCCCGACGGCGGGAAACGCCTGGTAGAGCGCCAGGTGCGTCGGGAGATCGGACGACGGGCGGAACGGCCCCTCGACCACGCGCCCCGCGAGGTCGGTGACGACGAGCGCGTTGACGTCCAGTTCGTCGTAGGGGACGCCGCTCGGCTTGATGACGACCAGGCCCGAGTCGCGGGCGATCGCGCTGGCGTTGCCGAACGCCTGCACGACCAGGCCGTGGCGCGTGAGCGCGATGTTCGCCTCGAGCACTTCGAGGCGGAGACGGGCGATGGCACTCATGACCGTTTGGCCTCCGCGGCAATTCGCCGGAGCGCCGGCAGCACCGACCCGATCGCCGCCGGTCCGGCGTCCGGGCGCCCCATGGCGAAGTACAGCGCACGGTACACCGAAAACAGCTTCTCGTACACGGCCACCTGCTGCGGGTCTGGCTCCACGACGTCGAATCCCGGGCAGAGGGCGTCCTGCGCCTGTTCGATCGACGGAAACGCGCCGGCCGCCATGAAGGCGAAGATCGCCGAGCCGCGGCTCGTGACCTCGGCCTTCGGCACGAGGATCGGCTTCCCGAGCACGCTCGCGTAGACCGCGTTCAGCGTTGCATTTCTGCGCGGAATGCCGCCGCCGTTGATGACCCGGTGAATCGGCACGCCGTGCTCTTCCATGCGCTCGAGGATGATCCGCGTGTGGAACGCGGTGCCTTCGATGGCCGCGAACAGGTGGTCCTGCGGCGTGTGCGTCAGGTTCCAGCCGAGCGTCACGCCGCCCAGTTCGGGGTTGACGAGCACCGTCCGGTCGCCGTTGTCCCACGTGAGGTGCAGGAGGCCCGTTTCGCCCGCCCGGTAGCGGTCGAGCCCGTCCGAGAGCGCGGCCACCGTCGTGCCGGCCCGGCGCGCGATCGCGTCGAAGATGTCTCCGGTCGCCGAGAGCCCCGCCTCGATCCCCGTCAGCGCCGGGTGCACCGATCCGGGCACGACGCCGCACAGGCCCGGCACGCAGGCCGCCTTGTCACTGACGGCGATGATGCACGTGGAGGTGCCGATGACGTTGACGACGTCGCCGAGGCGGACGGCGGCGCCGACGGCGTCCCAGTGGGCGTCGAACGCGCCGACCGGGATCGGGATGCCGGCGCGCAGGCCGAGCCTGTCGGCCCACGCGGGCGCGAGGCGCCCGGCCAGGCGGTCGGAAGTGGCGAAGCGACCGGCGATCCGCTCGCGCACGCCGGAGAGCAGCGGGTCCACCGCTGTCAGGAAGCTCTGGGGCGGCAATCCGCCGAGCGCCGCGCTCCACATCCACTTGTGGCCCATGG
>PMKG01000166.1:9372-9754 GCA_003157675.1 Acidobacteriota bacterium | reverse complement strand
AGACCAGAGCCAGCAGCCACTCCGCTCCGTCCGAATCCAGACGACGGACGCTGGATGAGTTCCTGTCCATCTCTGAATGATCCTCAACCGGGATTTCCAATTTGCCTTTCCCGAACACGCAGATACTACACCCTCGCAAGCTGCCAGCCGACGGGTGACGCCCTCGGTAGTCCGAGCGTCCGACTTCNNGCAGGGTTCTACGACCGATCGATTGCTGGAGCGATCGACACGCTGAAGTCGGCGGACATGGTCGACGATCGTGTTGCGTTCCAAGAAACACCCGATTTCCGAGACAACTCGTCACGACAACTGTCGGTTTCTGGGACGCTCAGGGTCCGGGGCCGGTCGTCCGTGCAATCTCGCCACGATCGTGTTCAGTAAC
>PMKG01000166.1:0-9345 GCA_003157675.1 Acidobacteriota bacterium | reverse complement strand
GTTCAATTCCCTCCTCCGGCACCATTCGACTCGGCCATTCTCTTCGCTGCGGCCTCACTCATGGCAAGCCAGCCTTCTCGGGCCGAGGCGAATGTCCTGAGCGAACGGAGCGAGTCGAAGGGCAGCGAGCTACGGCTGGCAAGCCAGCGAGTCGATTCCTTCCACTGAGCTACGGCCAGGTGAACCACGAACTCGCTTCTCCGTCGGCTCGGAGGGCGACGCGCGTCAGCGTCCCTCGAGGTCAGAGAGCGCGTCGCGCAGTAGCGCCGTGTTCTTCGCCAGCGCACCCACCAGCCGGTCGGTCTGCTCGCGGGCGGTCTTCCAATCCTGTTTCTCGACGGCCTCGGTGATGCCGGGTAGCTCCAAGTGGGCGTAGGTGTAGCGCGCGGCGTAGAGCATGTGCTTGAACCAGGGTCGGCCCGGAATCCCTTCCGGGGACAGCCAGTTCGACTCCACATCCATGATGCGCCGGTTGAGCGCGGCGGCTTTCTTCCGGTCGAGCGGGTCGGCGGCGAGCGCCGCCTCGATGGCCTGCTTGAGCGCGCGTCCCGCGCCGGTAAACTCCTCGGCGGCAGCGATCGCGGGGCCGAGATCCAACTCTCCGGCCCGGCACCCCTCAGTCGTCCGGCCGACGGCCGCACGGGCCGGGTCGGCGGCGCCGCACAGCTCATTCAGGAACGTCTTGATGTCGCGGCCGTAGAAGCCGAAGTCGAACGGCAGCACATCGGCGTTGGCCAGCCGCAGCGCCAGCACGCCCCAGAACTCGGACATCAGCGTGTGATAGCGGTAGCCGGGATCGCCGAAGTGGTTGATCCAGTAATAGTCGTCGTACATCGAGTGATAGACGCCGTACGGCCCGTCGAACGTCAGCCCGACGACCGGCCGGCCGAGCGCGTTCAGGAACACGGTGTGATCCGAGCCGCTGCCGATGCGGGTGTCCACAAGCGAGTCGTCATCGACCGCGGCCTTGCGCTCGCCGCCGCCGGTGGCGGCGAACCGCGACGTGTCCCCGGCCGCCGACTTCTTCCACGCCTCGTAGAGCGACGTGCCGGACGGATCGTCGAGCGAGCGGCTGACCTCGACGAGCAGCGGCGCCAGCGAGCCGACCGCGGTGGCCTGGAACGACGGCCCGGACGCCGAGGAATCGACGTTGATGTAGGCGACCAGCTTCCGCGAGAGGTCCGGGGCGAACTGCTCGCCCCACTCGGTGGAGCCGGTCAGGCCAACCTCCTCGCCGTCCCAGCTGCAGGCGATGATGCTGCGCCGCGGGTGGATCCCCTTCTTCGCCATCTCACCCAGGGCCCGGGTCAGCTCCAGCATGGACGCGGTGCCGCTCGACGGATCGACGCCGCCGAACTCCCACGCGTCGCGGTGATTGCCGAGGAGCACCCAGTCGTCGGCGAGCTCGGTCCCGCGCAGGCGGGCCTCGACGACGTAGTACGGCTTGATGCTGTTGTCCATGTCCACCTTGAGGTGGACCTTCACCCGCCCGCCGCCAAGGCGGTACGTGATGGGCAGGCCGCCCTGCCAGTCCTTCGGCGCCTCGGGCCCGTCCATCTGTTCGAGCAGCGGCTTTGCATCGTGCCACGACAGCACCGCCGCCATGATCTTCGGCACCGACAGGGCGTCCTCGGGCTTGATCCGCCGCGCGCCTTTGGTTGAAGCCCAGCCGGGGGTGAGCGGGTCGCCGGGCACGATGAAGTCGTAGGTGATCGCGCCGCGCTGGAGATGGGTTTCCGGGCCCCAGGGGCCGTCGGGAAAGACCGGCCCCCTCTTGAAACCATCCTCGGCCGGATCGGAGTAGATGAGGAGCGCCGCGGCGCCGCGCCGCTCGGCGGTCAGCGCCTTGAACCCGCGGTAGCTGTACGGGTCCGAGTAGCGGACGATAGCCACCTTTCCGCGAACGTCGATGCCGCGCTTCTCCAGCAGGTCGTAGTCCTCGGGATTGCCGCCGCGCACGTACACCAGCGGCGCCGTCACCTCCCCCGACGCCGACATGGCGAGGTAGCCGCGGCTCACGTGCGGGTTCTTCGTGTCCGGATCGACGTCGTAGGCGGCTTCGCGCAACCCGGCGGTGTAACGGACCGGCTCGACCATCTCCAGCGTGACCTGGCGGGGGGCGGAGTTGTACACGTCGTAGCGATGGATGGTGACCTCCTGCCACCCCTGTCGCTTCCACTCCGCGGCGACGTACCGCGCGAGTTCATTGTTGCGCTCGGATCCGGCTGGGTGCGGCTCCGCGGTGAGATACCGGTGGAACCGGCGCACCCGCTCCGGCGACGGCAGGGATTTGAGCGTCTGTTCGACCGCCCGCTCCCTGTCCGCCGATGCGTCGGTGTACCCGGTGAAACGCTGGGCCGGCGCGGTACCGGCCAGGAGGGCGGAGACGACCAGTGCGGACAGCTTCTTCATGGTTGGTCCTCACCACTTGCGGCGTGTGGAGACGGGCCCAGAACGCGAGCGCACGCCGTTGACGGCGCTGCGCCGGGGCCGACCGGCCGGATTGTCCTCCCCCGATGCGGCTGAGGCAAGTGGTCTGGTTGATGGGACCAGCCCCGCAATATACGATAGGCGGCGAGGACGAATCGGCCGATGCTCAAGAAACACCCTCGGACGCTGGCTTACATCTTCTTCGCCGAAATGTGGGAGCGGGTCGGATTCTACACGCTCATGGCCGTCCTGGTCCTCTACATGGACAAGGTCCTGGGCTGGACTGACGCGCACAAAGGCGACGTGTACGGGCTCTTCCTGGCCCTGTGCTATTTCATTCCGCTGCTCGGCGGCTGGATCGGCGACCGCTGGCTCGGCCGCCGCCTGACGATCAAGATCGGCGCGGGCCTCATGGCTCTGGGCTATGCAGCTCTGGCCTTGTCCTCCCACGCCCAGACGGCGACCTTCTTCCTCGGCCTCGCCCTGATCGGCGTCGGCACCGGCATCTTCAAGGTCAACATGGCCGTGCTCGTCGGCAACCTCTACGCCGACAAACCCGAGCTCCGGGACGCCGGGTTCAACATCTACTACATGGGCGTCAACATCGGGGCGACCATCGCCCCGCTCCTGGCCACCTACATCAGCATCCGCTACGGGAGCTACAACCTCTCGTTCTGGATCTGCGGGGCCGGGCTCCTCGTCGCCCTGGCGATCCTCCAGGCGAGCCACGGGCGTCTGGCCGCGGCCGACATCAAGGTCGCGCCCCGCCTGGCCGCGGCGCCGACTTCCGCTTCCGGATCGGCCGCGACCGCCGGGGAGGACGGGCGGCGCATCGTCACGCTTGTGATCCTCTTCTGCAGCGTCATCTTCTTCTGGGTCGCGTTCTATCAGAACGCCTTCGCCCTGACGCTCTTCGCCGAGCGCTCGACGCGGGCCTTCGGCTGGCTGCGCCCCGAGACGTACCAGTTCTTCGAGCCGGCCTTCATCCTGGCCCTGACTCCGCTGCTGCTGGCGCTGTTCGCTCGCCTGCAGGCCGCCGGCCGGGAGCCCTCGACGCCGGCCAAGATCTTCCTCGGCCTGCTCATCATGGCCGGATCGATGTTCATCATGGTCGCGGCCTCGCTCGCCGGCGGCAACCGCGACGTGCCGATCATGTCCCCGGCCTGGCTCGTTGGGACCTACTTCTTCGTCACCATGGCCGAGATCCTGATCTCGCCCATGGGCCAGTCGTTCGTCTGCAAGGTCGCCCCGCCNNTCGTACAGCGCGCTGCCCCACCATTCGTTCTTCCTCATCCTGACCTGTCTGCTCGGCCTGGCGGCGGCCATGGTGGCCGCGTTTCGGACGCCACTACGGCGCTTTGCCGGCTGAGCGCCCGCTGGAGGAACCATGTCACTGATTAGTGAAAAAGTCCGGCAGGCCGTCGGCCTGCTCGACGAGCTCGACCTCGACTGCTGGCTGACCTTCACCCGCGAGAGCGAGGTCAACGGCGATCCCGTCCTGCCCTACCTCGCGCCCAGCCATGTCACTTGGCACTCGGCCTTCCTCGTCCTGCGCGACGGCCGCACGCGGGCGATCGTCGGCCGCTACGACCAGAAGAGCGTCCAGGACGCGGGCGTCTAGGACGATGTGGTCGCCTACGTCACGGGGTTCAAGGAGCCGTTCCAGGAGTTCCTGAAGGAAGCAAACCCGAGGACGATCGCCGTCAACTACTCCCAGGGGAGCGAGATCTGCGACGGCCTGACCTACGGCATGTACCTCACCCTGAGCGAGGTCCTGGGCGAGATCGGGATGGCCGATCGGCTCGTCTCGGCCGAGAGACTCGTCTCCGCGGTGCGCGAGCGCAAAACGGACTACGAGCTCGGGCGCATGCGCGAGGCGATCCGGCACACCCAGGAGATCTTCGGCCTCGTCGCGGGCTTCATCCGGCCGGGTCGGACCGAGCGGGAGATCGCGGCGTTCATGCAGGCCGAGGTCGGCCGCCGCGGGCTCGTCCCCGCCTGGGGCGAGGCCACCTGTCCCGCCGTTTTCACCGGCCCCGACACGGCGCAGGCGCACTACGGGCCGACGGGTCGGCCGGTTGCGCCCGGCCACGTTCTCAATATGGACTTCGGCGTCCAGGTCGATGCGTACTGCTCGGACATGCAGCGAACGTTCTACGTCCTGGGACCCGGCGAGACAGAGCCGCCGTCAGACGTCCGCAAGGGCTTCACCACAATCGTCAGGGCGGTCGCGGAGTCCTTCGCCGCCCTCAAGCCCGGCGCGCTCGGCCGCGACGTTGACGCCGTGGCCCGCGGGATCATCGTGGAAGCAGGCTACGAGGAGTTCCCTCACGGCCTCGGCCACCAGGTCGGCCGGTTCGCCCACGACGGGACTGCCCTCCTCGGTCCCGCCTGGGAGAAGTACGCGCGCAAGCCGTTCCGGCCGCTCGAGCCAGGCATGGTCTTCACCCTCGAGCCACGCCTGACCGTGCGCGACCGGGGCGTCGTGACGATCGAAGAGATGGCCGTCGTCACCGACACGGGTGCCGCCTGGCTCTCCGACCCGCAGCGCGAGCTCCTTCTCATCCGCTCCTAGGAAGTCACCGGAGATCCCATGCCATCGTTCCTCTTTCACAACGGGCGGTTTCTTGACCCGCACAGCGACGAGCTCCTCGAGGGGATGGAAGTCCTCGTGGAAGGAAACCGGGTCAAGGATGTCTCGGACCGACCGATCCAGTCCTCATCGGCCGTTCGCATCGACATCGGAGACAGAACCCTGATGCCAGGGTTGATCGATGCGCACGTCCACATCTTCCTGAGCGAGGTGAACCTCACCGCGCTCGAAGACGTGCCGCTGACGCTGCTCGCCGCGCGCGGCATCGCCGCCCTGCGAGACATGCTCATGCGTGGCTTCACGACCGTGCGGGATGTCGGAGGCGCCGACCATGGAATCAAGACGGCGACCGAGACCGGGATCGTGGATTCGCCTCGCCTCTTCATTGCCGGCAAGGCCATCAGCCAGACGGGCGGGCATGCCGACTTTCGACACAAGACGCAAGGCGCATTCGAGTCTCCCTGTAGTTCCGCCGTGTCCTACACCGCGCGCCTGGCCGACGGTGTGCCGGACGTGATTCGTGCGGTGCGCGATGAGCTGCGCAAAGGCGCGGACCACGTCAAGATCATGGTCTCGGGCGGCGTCGCGTCACAGAGTGATCCGCTCGAGAGCGTGCAGTATCGAGCGGACGAGATCGAAGCGGCCTGCGAGGAAGCGACGCGCTGGGGCACCTACACCGCGGCGCATGCGTATACCGCGGCGGCCATCATGCATGCGGTCGGCGCGGGGGTCCGCACGGTCGAGCACGGCAACCTGATCGATGTGGAGGCGGCGGCGCTCATGGCCGACCGCGGCGCGTTTCTCGTGCCCACCCTGGTGGCGTACGACTCTCTGCGCAGGCGTGGCAGGGATTACGGTCTCACCGACTACAGCCTCGCCAAGAACGAGACCGTCCTCGATGCCGGCCTCCGTTCGCTCGAACTGGCCCGCGCAGCCGGCGTGCCGATTGGGTTCGGCAGCGACCTCCTGGGTCAGTTGCAGAATGACCAGTGCCGCGAATTCCTCATCCGGCGCGAGGCGATGAGCCCGCAGGAGATCATTCGGTCCGCAACCCTCGTGAATGCGCGCATCCTCAGGCGCGAGGGGCAGCTCGGCGAATTGGTCCCCGGGGCGTTTGCGGACCTGCTGGTGGTCGACGGCAATCCCTACGAGGACGTCGGCCTGTTTGCGGACCTGGGGCCATGCCTGTCCATCATCATGAAGGACGGCTGTTTTCATCGAAACAGCCTGTCGTCCTGATCGGTACTGTCCCGTGCGTGGCGAGGCCCGTGGGGCAACCCGCGGAGAAACTGCGAGGATGGTCAAGGTGGGCCGACGGTGTCGGGCACCTACGCTAGAGTGGGTCGGGTCACGATCGTGGTGCGCTGGCCTGCGGCGTGAGGCGAAGGCCGGTAGGCGCGATGAGTCGGGAAGCCGGCGAACGGCGTAGCCCGCGCCGCGCGCCTGCTTGGCATGGTCAACAGTCGTCAGAAATCGTCAGAGACCGACGCGCGGCGCTGGCAACGAGCAAGGTGACGATAGCACACGCCAACCTTCTCACAATGCACCTCCCCCTCCGCGGAGTCTTCGGACCCCGGGCGTCGGCCCGCGGTCCGCCTTCACGACCGTGGTTCTTGGTACGCTCCGGTCACCGTTTCACG
The DNA here is from genome assembly GCA_003157675.1 of Acidobacteriota bacterium. Taxonomy (GTDB): domain Bacteria; phylum Acidobacteriota; class Vicinamibacteria; order Vicinamibacterales; family Fen-181; genus FEN-299. The sequence goes on along the minus strand of PMKG01000166.1, from coordinate 2,682 downwards.
ACTCGACCACCCTGGATGACAATCTGGGCCGTCCGCAGATTGGCGATGTTTGCCAACGGGTCCTTGTCGAGCACGACCAGATCGGCTAGCTTGCCGACGGTGATCGTCCCCAGGCGATCGGCGGCATCTGAGACCTCCGCGCCCACCTTCGTGGCCGCGACGATGGTCTCCATCGGCGTCGCGCCGAGTTCGACGAACTCCTCTGTCTCCTTGATTATCATGCCCGGATACTCGCCCATGTTGTCGGTGATCGCATCGCTGCCGACCGCCATCTTCACTCCGGCGCGCCGGAGCTTCCTGAAGATCTCCTCCGACTCGAAGTACTTCCTGACCTTCCATTCCCATTCCGGTCCGCGGGCCTTGTACTCGTTACCCAGCAGCCGAAGCACCGCAAGAGTGGGCACACAGTACATCTTCTTCTCGACGATTCTCGGGATGAGGTCGTCTGGGACGGCGTAGGCGTGCTCGAAGCCATCGGCACCAGCCTCGATCGCCCAGCGCAGGAAGTCGTACTGTGCCTTGAAGAGGCTCGCGTGGACGGTGACGGTCTTCTCGTGGAGGTGTGCTTCCTGCACCGCGGCCATCACCTCCTCGCGGGAGAACGGACAGAGGACCTTGATGAGATCGGCACCGGCCTTGAGTTGCGTGCGCACGCCGGCGCGGAACCCGTCCGGCCCGTCCACCTCCATCACCATCCCTTGCGTCCCACCCTCCGTAGTGTGGCCACCGGTACTCGTGACCCCCTGGCCGCTGACGATCGGGCGCGATCCGATCAGCGTCCCTTCCTCAAAGGCCTGCCGCGCGACGATGCCCACGTTGCCGAACGACGCCACGTCCCGGACAGTTGTCACCCCCACCATCAGACAGCGGTGGAGGAGATCGGCGGCGCGGAACGACGCAATCGCCGCGTTGTTAGTGACGGCCTCGGCTTGGCTCGGCGCCCACGTGACATGAATGTGCGCGTCGATAAGGCCAGGAATGACGGTCTTCCCGCGGACGTCGATGATCTCCGCGTCCGGCGGAATCGTCACCCGGCCCCTCGGCCCGACGGCCGAGAACTTCTGGCCGGTGATGATGATGACCGCATCGTCGATCGGCGCCGCGCCAGTGCCGTCAATCAACCGGGCACTAGTCACGGCGAGGACCTTGGGGTTCTTGTCCTGTCCAACGACCGTTGCCGACAAAGCCACTACGCAGACGCATACGGTCCACAGGGCCCGCCCGAGGTTTTTCATGAGAACGTCCTTCCTGATGAATGGGAAAGCGAGCGCTGAACGATGGCCCTGGAAAGAACCCGTGGGGACGCCCGCCCTCGAGACAAAGAGTCTGCGTGGTTCGGATGGAGGCAACGAGCACCACGCGGAACGGATTATACCCCCGACGGCCCAGCGGTCGCGCTGCGGCCGGACGCCGAAGCGGGGCCGAGCACCGCTCGGTTCTACGAGTGCTGGTAGTAGTCTCAGCGGCGGCACATGCTGTCATGGGCATTTTCGTGCCCGTTTTCACAGAAGGTGGTTGCCATGCGTCACGTCCGAGGGTGGTTCCTGCTGGTCGTTGCGGCCGGCCTGAGTGTGTCGGTGGCGGGGCTGATCGCCGTGCAGGCCAACGTGGACGTCGACCTGTCCTCGAGCGCGATGCGGCCGGTGATCGAACGCTATGAAGTTGACCAGGCAACCCTCGAACGGTCCTGGTCGGAGATGGCTGACGTCTGGGAGGATGCGCCTGCCCGAGGCGGACAGGTGGAGCCCATGACTCCAGCTCAGATTACGCGGATGCGGCGGCTCTACGGCGAGTGGGCGGAGACGCTGCGCGCCCTTCCGTTCGATTCGTTCGATCAGGCCTCGAGGATCGACTACCTACTGCTGAACAACCGGCTTCGATACGAGATCAGCCGGCTCGATGCGATCGAACGTCGCCTGGCGGCGATCCGGCCGATCGTCGCCTTTGGCGACGTCGTGCTCGACCTGGATGCCGCCCGCCGGAGGATGGAGCCGGCAACGCCGGAGGCTTCCGCCCGAAGCCTCAGCATCATGCTGAAGGACCTCGCGGCCGTCCGCCGGACCCTCGACGACGGGCAGGGGGCCGGTGACCGGAACGGCGGAGCGCGGGTGACCCTTCCGCCACTGACGAAGGAAACCGCCGGTGCGGCGGCGACCTACGTGATTCGGCTGCGCGTCGTCCTGAAGAACTGGTTCAGCTTCTCGAGCGGCTACGATCCGCAGTTCACGTGGTGGATGGCCCGGACCTACACGGACGCCGACCAGGCGCTGGAGAGCCTCGCGACGGTCCTGCAGCAACGGGCCGGCGTCGGCGCCAGACCAGAGACGCTCGGGATTGCCATGGTGCCGCCCATCGGGCGCGAGGCGCTCCTGGTCGAACTCAAGCGCGAGATGATCCCGTACTCCCCTGAGGAACTCGTCGCGATCGCGAACGCCGAGTTCGCCTGGTGCGATGGCGAGATGCTCAAGGCGTCGCGCGAGATGGGGTTCGGCGACGACTGGCACGCGGCGCTCGAGAAGGTCAAGACCATGCACGCGGAACCCGGGCAGCAGCCCGAGGTGGTCCGCAAGCTGGTGCTCGACGGGATCGGCTTCGTGGAGCAGCACGACCTGGTGACCGTGCCCCCGCTGGTCAAGGAGATCTGGCGAATGCAGATGCTGAGCGCCCAGCAACAGCTCGTCA
>PMKG01000354.1 GCA_003157675.1 Acidobacteriota bacterium | reverse complement strand
GTGTCCCGAGCGCGCGGGCCCTCTCGGAGCAAAAGTCGCGCGACATTTCGCAGGAGAGAGTCGAAGCATGGGGCGGAGACTGTACGTCGGAAACCTTCCGTACAAGACCACGGATGAGGACTTGCGGGCCCTGTTCGGTCAGGCGGGCGCCGTGGACAACGTCATGGTGATGCGTGATAGCGTGACCGGACGTGCGCGGGGATTCGGCTTCGTCGAGATGGTGTCAGACGAAGACGCGCAAAAGGCGATCGCCCAGTTCCACCAGTACGCGCTCGAAGGCCGCGCGCTGGTCGTGAACGAGGCGCGGCCCAAGACACCCGGGGGCGGCCGCGCGTTCGGCGGTCGGTCGGATTACGGCGATGGCGGCGGCGATTTCGCCGGCGCGCGCCGCGAGCCTCGCTGGTAGTCGTCCTCACCTGTCGGCGGCCGGCGCGTTCATCCCGGCCGCCGCTCATCCTGTTGCCCGCCCCGCGATGCCGGATTTGTGCCCGCTTCCCGTGTTTCGCCACCTTCCGCTTCAACGCATGGACTCCCCGACGAAGTTCACGACCGCCCGCTCGGCCCAGTGGCGATCGCCGCCGCCGCTTGTCCGGCGCTCGATGAAGCCGCAGTGGCCCCCGTGCGGCGTGACCACCAGACGGATGCTCGCGTTCCCGGCGACGGCGGTCGTGTCGAACTGCGAGGCCGGCACGAACGGATCGTCCTCCGCCGTGACGATGAGCGTGGGCACCCGGATCCGGCGCACGACCCTCAGCGAACTGGCCTGGTAGTAGTAGTTGGCCGCGTTGCCGAACCCGTACAGCCGCGACGTGTACCGCTCGTCGAACTCCCGGATCGTGCGCACGCCGGGCAGGTAAGCGGTGGAGAAGTGCCACGGGTACATCGCGGACTTGCGCCGGACGCGCTGCTTCAGCGACACGAGGAAGTCGCGCTGGTAGAACCAGTTCGACGGCCGTTGGATGGCGGTGATGCAGGCCTCCAGGTCGAGCGTCGGCGAGACGGTCGCCACCGCCTTCACCTCGGGAGGAGGCGTGTCGCCGAACTCGCCCGCGAGCTTGAGCGCGAGGTTGCCGCCCAGTGAATAGCCCGCCACGCCAATCCGCTCGAGATGGTCCCGGTCGATGAGCTCGCGAATCACCGCCGCCGGGTCCGCCGTCAGGCCCGAGTGATACGAGGCGACCGACAGGTGGTCGGTCCCCCCGCAGTCGCGCTGGTTGAGACGGACGACGTTGAAGCCGGCGACGAGAGCCTTCTCGGCGATCCCCCGCACGTAAGGGGAGTCGGCCGAGCCTTCGAGCCCGTGCAGCACCAGCAGCGTCGGCCTCGACGTCCGGCCGTCCTGCCAGTGGCACTTCGCCATCACGCGCGTCGCCGGCGCGACGTCGAAGAGCCGGACCTCCCCTTCGGGCAGGCGCGGGAACCGCCGGGGCGAGGCCCAGGCGAAGACGGTCATTCCGTGGCCATTCGCAAGCCAGCGCGGGGGCTGATAGGGTTCGATGGGCATCCGAAGGCTCACGGCTCAGGGCTCAGGCTGCCCTGAGCCGCTTGAGCCCTGAGCCTTGAGTCCTGAGCCTTCTTCTAAGTAGACTACGCTCGCGCTTCCCCAGGCAAGGAGTAGCCATGCGTCCGTCTCGCGTGCTGATGACCGTTTCGCTCGTAGTGTTCATCTCCCTCGTCGGATTCGCGGCCTCCCAGGACAAGGTGCCCGCCGCCGGGCAGGCGTCCGCGCGGACGACGAAGCCCGCCCCCGTCTCGGCGGCCGACGCCAGGATTGAGCGGATCAAGAGCGACCTCGCTCGCGAGATCGACGGGATGAAGGATCTCACGCAGCAGATGGTGGACTCGCTCTTCAGCTTCGCCGAGCCCGGATTCCAGGAGTTCGAGACCAAGAAGTACTGCACGGGGATCCTGAGGAATCACGGCTTCACGATCGAAGAGAACGTGGCCGGCATGCCGACCGGCTGGACCGCGCGCTGGGGATCGGGCAAGCCGGTCATCGCGCTCGGCTCCGACGTCGACAGCCTGCTCGGCACGTCCCAGCAGCCTGGCGTGCCCTACCAGAAGCCGCTCATCGAGGGGGCGCCGGGCCACGGCGAGGGGCACAACACCGGTATCCCGCTGACGATCACCGCCGCCCTGGCCCTCAAGGCGGTCATGGAGCGCGAGAAGATCTCCGGGACGATCCTCGTGTGGCCGGGCATCGCCGAGGAACTGCTCGGCGGAAAGGCGCAGTACGCCAAGGCGGGCGTGTTCAAGGACGTCGACATCTGCCTCTTCGCGCACATCGCGGCCGGCATGGGCGTGAGCTGGGGTGAGGCCGGCGGGACTGGCGCCGTGTCGGTCGAGTACACCTTCACCGGCCGCAGCGCTCACGCCGGCGCGACGCCCTGGCTCGGACGAAGTGCGCTCGACGCGGTGGAGCTGATGGACGTCGGCTGGAACTTCCGCCGCGAGCACCTCCGGCTCTCGCAACGCTCGCACTATGTCATCACCGACGGCGGCGGACAGCCCAACGTCGTCCCGCCCACGGCCAGCGTGTGGTACTACTTCCGCGAAATCGACTACCCGCACATCAAGGAGATGTGGGCCATCGGCAACCAGATGGCCGACGGCGCGGCGCTGATGACCGAGACGAAGGTCTCCTCGCGGCTGCTCGGATCGGCCTGGCCGCAGCACATGAACAAGACGGTGGCCGAGACGATGTTCGCGAATATGCGGAAGGTCGGGATGCCGAAGTGGAGCGAGGCCGACCAGGCGTTCGCGAAGCTTGTGCAGCGGAACATGAAGGTCCCCGAGCAGGGGCTGGCGACCGAGGTCGGTACCCTGGACGGGCCGGTCCGCGCCGAGGACAACCGCGGCGGCGGCTCGGACGACATCGGCGACGTCTCGTGGTCGGTGCCGACGGTGACGCTGCGCTACCCGGGGAACATCCCCGGCATGACGTTCCACCACTGGTCGGCCGCGATTGCCGAGGCGACGCCCGTCGCGCACAAGGGCGTGACGACGGGGGCGAAGGTCGAGGCGATGACGGCCGCCGACTTCCTACTCAAGCCGGAGCTGGTGCAGCAGGCGTGGGACTACTTCCGGAACGTGCAGGGCAAGACGATGACCTACCAGCCGTTCCCCGGCCTCAACGACAAGCCGGCCGTCTGGTTGAACGACAAGCTGATGCAGCAGTTGCGGCCGGAGATGAAGCAGTTCTATTACGACCCGACGAAGTACAAGACGTACCTCGAACAGCTCGGGATCCCCTACCCGCCAGCCGACGCGGTGAAGCACTGAGGATTCCGGCAGAGACGGCCAACGACCATGTCCGACACAGGGTCCGCTGACAGCGCCGCAAGGACGGTCGAGAGTGACGGCCGCCGGCTGACGCTCGCCGAGCAGGAGCTGGTGAACAGCCTCGGCTGGCTGGTGTCGATGCGGTGGGGGGCCGGTATCGGAGTCGTGCTGGCCGCGCTCGTGGCGACCAGGATCCTGAAGCTGCCGGTTCCCGCGGCCTCGCTGAGCGCCGTCGGGTTCTTCATCCTCGTCTACAACGCCGGCCTGCGCTGGTGGCTCGGGCGGTTCGGCCGGACGCTGCCCGACTCGCCGCCCGAGTACGCGCGCTTCGCCCGCGTGCAGATCGGCCTCGACTGGCTCGCGATGACCGCGCTGACCGCGCTCTCGGGCGGCATCGAGAGCCCGGTCATCATCTTCTTCCTCTTCCACATCTCGATCTCGGCGCTGCTCCTGCCGCACGCGAAGGCCTACCTGCAGGTGGCGCTGGCGCCGGCGCTGGTCGCGCTGGTCACCGTCCTCGAGTACGCCGGCATCATCCCGCACGTGGCGCTCTACGGGGCCTCGCGGCACCGCGACCCGGTGTTCATCGCGAGCGTGCTGACCTTCTTCACGGCGGCGTGTTTCGTGCTCGCTTATTTCTGCGTGGCGATCTCCGTGCGTCTGCGGCGCCGCGAGAAGGAGATCGGTGGGCTGTACGAAAGCGTGCGGGACGCGACGGCGACGCTCGACCTGCAGACGGTGCTGAACCGCCTCGTGGAATCGGCCACGCGCGTGCTCGACTGCAAGGGCGCGGCCCTCCGCCTTCTCGACCCGGAGCGCAAGCAGGTGGCGTTTGCCGCCACCTACGGGTTGAGCGATCAGTACGTCGAGCGGGTGCCGCAGGAGTTCACCCGTTCCCGCCTCGACCAGGCCACGCTGGCCGGGGAGCCGCTGTTCGTCGACGACGCCACTGAGGACCCCCGGGTCTGGAACCGGAACCGGGTCCGGGAAGAGGGGATCGAGTCGATGCTGTCGGTGCCGCTCTCGGGGAAGAGCGGGCCGCTCGGCGTGCTGCGCGCCTACGGCGGCGAAGGGCACAAGTTCAGCGACGAGGACGCCGCCTTCCTGGAGCTGGTCGCCGCGCACGGTGTGGTCGCCATCGAGAACGCGCAGGCCTACCAGATGCTCGAGGAGATGGACCGCGAGAAGTCGCGCTTCGTGCGCGCGGCCACCCACGAGCTGCGCTCGCCGATCAACGTGACCGAGAGCCTGCTGACCGCGCTCGCCAGCGGCTACGTGGGACAGCTCTCGGCCGAGCACATCGAAGTCGTGAACCGGGCGATCAAGCGCGTCCAGGCGCTCAAGTCGCTCGTCAACGACCTGCTGGACCTTGCCGCGGGCAAGGCCCTGGCCCAGCCGACCGAGCGGCGCCGCGTGCCGCTCGGCGCGCTGGTGACCGAGGTGTGCGAACCGCTGCAGGCACGGGCCGCCGCCAAGGGGATCACGCTCTCCGCCGACCTGCCCGCCACGCCGATCGACGTGCTGGCCGACCCGGCGGACCTCGATCGGGTCGTCACGAACCTGGTCGGCAACGCCGTGAAATATACCGTCGCCGGCAGCGTCACCGTCTCGTTGGCGGTGGACGGAGCCTCTGCCAGGCTCGCCGTGGCCGACACCGGGATCGGGATCCCGGCCGAGAGCCTCCCCAAGCTGTTCCAGGAGTTCTATCGCGCGAAGAACGCCAAGGCCCTGGACGAGGCGGGGACGGGGCTCGGCCTCACCATCGTCAAGGACCTGGTGGATCGGTACGGCGGCCGGGTCAACGTCGAGAGCCGCGAAGGGGTGGGGACCACCTTCACCGTCGTGCTGCCTCTGGCGGTCTGAGTTGCGTATCGGGCCCGGAAGCAGATAGAATGCCAGCTGTGACGCGGAGCACAGCCGATTGTGCCTGTTGTCACAAGCCCGCCAGTAGCCTCCACGTCGGCGTCGCGTACCCGCCGATAGCCAGCGGTCACGTCTTCCTGCGCCGGGAGAGTGCGCCCCGGCGTGCCGATTCCGACCTGAGAGAGGGACCACGTCATGGCCAAGATTCTGATCGTGGACGACGACCCGGACATCACCTTCACGACGTCGCTCTTCCTGAAGAAGGCGCAGCACGAGGTGCAGACGGCGTCCAACCGCGCCGACGGCATGCAGGCCATCGAGGAGGGCAACCCGGACCTCATCATCCTCGACGTCATGATGGAACAGGCCGACGACGGGATTGCCATGGCGCAGGAGCTGCGCCGGCAGGGGTGCGAGACGCCGATCCTGATGCTGACGAGCGTGGGCCGGGTGACCGGCTTCAAGTACGACGAGGACCAGGAGCTGGTGCCGGTCAACGCCTTCTTCGAGAAGCCGATCCAGCCGGATCTGCTCATCGGGAAGGTCAACGAGTTGCTGGCCAACAGGTAACAGGGGGACGACGATGCTAGTAGGGCAGCAGCAACGACTGCAGGAAGACATCCGCGAGATCGTCGCGCAGCACGGGCACGACCGCAGCGCGCTCATCCCGGTGCTGCAGGAGCTGCAGAAGCGGCACACGACGGTGTCCGATTTCGCGATGCAGGTGGTGGCCGACGAACTGGGCATCCACCCCGCCGAGGTGTACGGCGTCACCTCGTTCTACGCCTTCCTGCGCCAGCCGACGAAGGGGCGCTTCGTCTTCAGGCTGTGCCGGACGATTTCGTGTGAGCTCGGCGGCAAGTCGCGCGTCGCGCGCCAGCTCGAGAACGACCTGGGGATCGCCTTCGGGGAGACGACCGGGGACGGGCGATTCGGTCTCGAGTGGGCCAGCTGCCTCGGCATGTGCGACCAGGGGCCGGCGCTGCTCGTCAACGACCGCGTCTACACGCGGGTGACGCCCGAGCAGGTGCACCAGATCATCGACGAGTGCAAGAGCACCTTCGGCGCGCACGCGCGCCAGGCCGCGCACTCCTAGGCGAAGGGCAGGACGTGATGATTCAGGTCAATAGCAAGAAGACGCCGTTCACCTTCGACAGCATCGAGCCGGAGTCGGGCCTCCGGGCGGCGCTCGGCATGAGCCGCGCCGACATCATCGGCGAGGTCAGCGCGTGCGCCCTGCGTGGCCGCGGCGGCGCCGGCTTCCCGACCGGCACCAAGTGGAACCTCGCGGCGGCCGCCAGGGTCAAGCCGGGCGGCGCCAAGTACGTCGTCTGCAACGCGGACGAGGGCGAGCCGGGCACGTTCAAGGACCGGGTGCTGCTCGCCGAGCACGCCGACATGGTGTTCGAGGGGATGACGATCGGCGCGCGGGCGATCGGCGCGCCGCACGGGATCCTCTACCTCCGGAGCGAGTACGTCTACCTCAGGCCCCACCTCGAGAGCGTGCTGGCGCGGCGGCGGAGCGAGAACCTGCTCGGCAAGGACATCGGCGGCGTCGCCGGTTTCACGTTCGACATTCATATCCACATGGGCGCCGGCGCCTATGTCTGCGGCGAAGAGACGGCACTCATCGAATCGCTCGAAGGCTACCGCGGCGAGCCCCGCAACCGCCCGCCGTTCCCGGTCGACACCGGCTTCCAGGGCCAGCCGACCGTCGTCAACAATGTGGAGACGTTCGCGTGGGTGGTCTGCATCCTGAGCCGCAGCGCGAGCTGGTTCAAGGCGATCGGCACCAAGACGTCCACCGGCTACAAGCTGCTGAGCGTGTCGGGCGACTGCCGGGAGCCGGGCGTCTACGAGGTGCCGCTCGGCATCTCCGTCGCCGAACTGCTCGCGAAGGTGGGCGGCGAGGGGGCGAAGGCGGTGCAGATCGGCGGCGCCTCCGGCCACTGCGTGCCGGCCTCGGAGTTCGGCCGGAAGATCGCGTTCGAGGACGCCTCGACCGGCGGCTCGATCATCGTCTTCGGGCCGGGACGCGACATGCTCGCCGTCGCGCGCAACTTCATGGAGTTCTTCGTCGAGGAATCGTGCGGTCAGTGCACCCCATGCCGGGCCGGCAACACGAAGCTGCTGGAAGGCGTCGAGATGCTGGAGCGCGGCGAGTGTTCGATGAGCTACCTCCAGGAACTCCTCGCGCTCGGCGAGACGATGCAGCTCGCATCGAAGTGCGGGCTCGGGCAGTCGAGCCCGAACGCGTTCGTCTCGATCGTGAAGCACTTCAAAGACGAGATCATGGGCCGCACGCTGGCCAACTGAGGCGGAGAACGAACCATGAGCGCTGATATCAAACAGGAACCCGGTTGCTCGCGTGCGCCCGTCAGCCAGAAACCCCAGAAGGCCGCGCCGAGCGGCGGCGACGCCGTCGGCTACATCGGCGGACTGGTGTCGGTCACCATCGACGGCAAGGATCACAAGGTCCCGCTCGGCACCACGGTGCTCGACGCCGCGCGGCAGCTCGGCATCCGCATCCCGACGCTCTGCCACCACCCGGACCTCTGCGTGGCCGGCGTGTGCCGGGTGTGCGTGGTCGAGGTCGAGAACCAGCGGACGCTGCAGGCGGCGTGCGCGTACCCGGTGACGGCGCCCATCAAGGTCCACACCCACACGCCGAAGGTCCGCCAGGCCCGCCGCCACGTGATCGACCTGCTGCTCTCGACGCACTACGGCGAGTGCTACAGCTGCAAGCGCAACAACAACTGCGAGCTGCAGTCGCTGGCGAAGGAGTACGGCGTCGACTTCTACCGCTTCGGCCACGTGACCGAGTCCCGCTTCCCGGTGGACCGGTCCAGCTCCTCGGTCGTGCGGGACATGGACAAGTGCATCCTCTGCCGGCGGTGCGTCCGCACCTGCATCGACGTGCAGGAGGTGGGCACCCTCGAGGCGGTCGGGCGCAGCGACCAGACGCGCATCTCGACCTACCTCGACAAGCCGCTCGGCGACGTGGTGTGCATCAACTGCGGGCAGTGC
>PMKG01000368.1 GCA_003157675.1 Acidobacteriota bacterium | reverse complement strand
CAGTGCGGCTTCTGCACGCCGGGCATGATCATGGGTGCCTACGCGATGCTGCTCCAGAACCCGAAGGCCACCCACGCGGACATCGTCAGGGAGCTCGACTCGCACCTGTGCCGGTGCGGGGCGCACGTGCGTATCGTGAGCGCCGTCGAGGCCGCGGCCGGGGCGATGAAAGGGGGCGCGCGATGAAGCCCAAGGAGACCGACTTCGACCGTGACCAGGAGCTGGTCGTCGACGGCCCGACCACGTTTCCGGTCGGCCGCCGCGAGTTCGTCAAACTGACGGCCACGGGCCTGCTGGTGCTCGTCGCCGTCGACCCGCTCGGCGCCCGCCAGGAGACCGCGCGGCTGCAGACGGGGCGCCAGGGCTATCCGACCGACGTCAACGCCTACCTGCACATCGGCGCCGACGGCAAGGTGACGTGCCTGGTCGGCAAGATCGAGATGGGCCAGGGCGTCATGACCTCGCTCCCGATGCTGCTCGCCGAGGAGCTCGACGTGCCGCTGGCCGCGGTGGACATCGTCATGGGCGACACGGACCTGTGCCCATGGGATATGGGCACGTTCGGTTCGCTCAGCACCAGGCAGTTCGGCCCGATCCTGCGCCAGGCGGCCGCGGATGCGCGGGCGATGCTCCTCGCGATGGCATCCGAGCGCATGCAGGTACCGGTGGATCGTCTCAGGGTCAAGGCCGGCCTGGTCACCGACGCGAACGACCCGAAGAGATCGGTGACGTACGGCCAGTTGACCGCCGGCCAGCGGATCGAGCGCAAGGCGGACGGAAAGGCGCCGCTCAAACCGGTCCCCTCCTACACGATCGTCGGCAAGTCCGCGAAGCGGCTCGACGGCGCCGACAAGGTGACCGGCAAAGCGCAGTTCGCCGGCGACATCGTCCCGCCGGGCGGCGTGCTTCACGCGCGGGTCCTGAGGCCACCGGCCCACGGGGCCACGCTCGAGCACGTCGATACGTCGGCCGCCGAGAAACAGCCGGGCGTGACGGTGATCCGCGACGGCGACCTCATCGCCGTGCTGCACGCGCACCGCGACGAAGCCGACAGGGCCCTCGACCTGGTCAAGGCCGAGTGGGCCCGCCACGACCCGCCGGTCAACGATCGGACGATGTACGACCACTTCCTGAAGCAGGCGGGGCCGCCCACGACGGTCGCCGAAGGCGGCAGCATCGCGGCCGGCGAGAAGGCGGTGATCGCGGTCGTCGAGGGGACCTACTACGACAGCTACGTGGCGCACGCGCCGATGGAGACGCACACGGCGACGGCGGTCGTCGAGAACGGCAAGCTCACCGTCTGGGCGGGGACGCAAACGCCGTTCCCGGTCAAGAACCAGTTGATGCAGGCGCTCAAGCTGCCGGCCGACAAGGTCCGCGTGATCACGCCGTTTGTCGGCGGAGGGTTCGGGGGAAAGTCGGCGTCGCGACAGGCCATCGAGGCCGCGCGCCTGGCGATGCTCACGGGCAAGCCGGTGCGCGTCGTGTTCAGCCGCGAGGAGGAGTTCTTCTACGACACGTTCCGTTCGGCGTCGATCGTCAAGATCCGCGCCGGCATCACGTCCCAGAGGACGCTCGCGCTGTGGGACTACCTCGTCTACTGTGCCGGGGAGCGCGGCGCGGCGCAGTTTTACAACATCCCGAACCATCGAACGGCGTGGACGGGCGGCTGGAGCGGCGCCACCGGGACGCTTCATCCGTTCGCGATCGGGCCGTGGCGCGCGCCGGGCGCGAGCAGCAACGCGTTCGGCCGCGAGTCGCACATCGACGTGATGGCCTCGCGGGCGGGACTGGACCCGGTGGAGTTCCGGCTGAGGAACCTGACCGACGCGCGGATGATCCGCGTGCTGAATGCCGGCGCGAAGAAGTTCGGCTGGAGTCCGAAGACCGCGCCCGGCGGGCACGGCGTGGGAGTCGCGCTTGGGATCGACGCCGGGACGTACGTGGCGGTGTTCGCGGAGGTGGCGGTCGACAAGGCCACCGGCCAGGTTGCGGTGAATCGCCTGACCTGCGCCCAGGAGATGGGCGTCGTCGTGAACCCCGACGGGGCGCTCCAGCAGATTGAAGGGTGTCTGACGATGGGCCTCGGCTACACGCTCAGCGAAGAGGTGCACTTCACGGGCGGCGAGGTGCTCGAGAAGAGCTTCGCGACCTACGCGCTGCCGCGCTTCTCGCAGGTGCCGAAGATCGACGCCGTGCTCGTCGACGCACCCGAGGAGGCGTCGCAGGGCGGCGGCGAGCCGGCCATCGTCCCGGTCGGCGCGGCCGTGGCCAACGCCATCTTCAGCGCGGTGGGCGCGCGGCTGGACCGGATGCCCATGACGCCGGAGCGCGTGAAAGCGGCGATGAAGGGATAGGGAGCCGTTGCTCACGCTTGGCGATCGGCTCCCCGACGTCTACGAGGCGTCGAGCGACACGCTGCTCGGGCGGTTTCTCGACTACGCGTCCGAGAAGGGGCTGACGCTCTACCCGGCGCAGGAAGAGGCGACGCTCGAGCTGCTGGAGGAGAAGAACGTTGTCCTCCACACGCCCACCGGGTCGGGCAAGTCGCTCGTCGCCTCGTCCATGCTCTTCGCCTCGCTGGCGCGCGGCCAGCGGGCGGTCTACACCTGTCCCATCAAGGCGCTCGTCAACGAGAAGTGGATGGCGCTCTGCCGCGAGTTCGGCCCCGACCGGGTCGGCCTCGCGACGGGCGACGCCTCGGTGAACCGCGACGCGCCGATCCTGTGCTGCACCGCCGAAATCCTCGCGAACATGGCGCTCCGACAGGGCGCGGCCACGCCGGTGGACAACGTCGTGATGGACGAGTTCCACTGGTACGCGGACCGCGACCGCGGCGTGGCCTGGCAGATTCCGCTCCTGACGCTGCCGCACACCCGCTTCCTGCTCATGTCGGCCACGCTCGGCGACACGACCTTCTTCGTGCAGGCGCTGACGTCGCTCAACGGACGGCCGACGGTGGCGGTGACGGCGACCGACCGGCCGGTGCCGCTGGAGTTCGCCTACGCCGAGATCCCGCTGGCGCACACGATCGAGAAGCTGGTCGACGAGGACAAGGCGCCGGTCTACGTCGTCCACTTCACGCAGGCCGAGGCGGCCGGCAGCGCGCAGGATTTCACCAGCCTGAAGATCTGCAGCCGGGAGGAGAAGGCGGCGCTCGCCGGGATCGTCGCCGACTTCGAGTTCACCAGTCCGTACGGCGGCGAGATCCGCAAGTGGCTCCGGCACGGGATCGGGCTGCACCACGCGGGGCTGCTGCCGAAGTACCGCGTGCTCGTCGAGCAGCTCGCGCAGCAGGGCCTGCTCAAGATCATCTGCGGCACCGACACGCTCGGCGTCGGCATCAACGTGCCGATCCGCACCGTGCTGTTCACGCGGCTCTGCAAGTACGACGGCCGCAAGACCGCGCACCTCAGCGCGCGCGACTTCCACCAGATCGCGGGGCGGGCCGGACGCAAGGGATTCGACACGCGCGGCTTCGTCGTCGTCCAGGCGCCGGAGCACGTCATCGAGAACATGCGGCTCACCGAGAGGGCGGCGAAGGAAGGCCGGAAGTTCGTCAGGCGCAGGCCGCCCGAGCACAACTTCGTGAACTGGGACCTCGGGACCTTCAAACGGCTGATCGGCGCGCAGCCCGAGGCGCTGACCTCCCGCTTCCAGGTGTCGCACGGCATGCTGCTCAACGTCCTCAGCCGCCCGGGTGACGGGTGCGGGGCGATGCGGCAGTTGATCCGCGACTGCCACGAGCCGGAGGCGGCCAGGCGCGGGCACCGGCGGCGCGCCTGGCAGCTGTTCCGCAGCCTGGTGGCGCGCGACATCGTGGAGTTCATCCCGGAGACCGAGGACGGGACCACGCTTCGGGTCAACGTCGAGCTGCAGGACGACTTCTCGATGGACCAG
>PMKG01000397.1 GCA_003157675.1 Acidobacteriota bacterium | reverse complement strand
GCTGTCGAACACCGCGTCGACCGCCACGCCGGCGAGCGCCTTCTGTTCGTCGATCGGAATGCCGAGCTTCTCGAACGTCCGGCGGACTTCCGGGTCCACCTCGTCCAGGCTGCGAAGCGCCTTGCTCCGCTTCGGCGCAGAGTAGTAGATGATGTCCTGGTAATCGATCGGGTCGAAATGGACGTTGGCCCAGTCGGGATCCTCGAGCGTCAACCACGTGCGGTAAGCCTTGAGCCGCCAGTCGAGCAGCCACTCCGGCTCGTCCTTGAGGACCGAGATCTGGCGGATGACGTCCTCGTTGAGGCCACGCGGGATCGTGTCGGCCTCGATGTCGGTGACGAAACCGTACTTGTAGTCCTGGTTGGTAAGCGCCTCGATCGTCCGGGTTTCCGTGCTCATCGGCAGATCCTTCGAACGGCAGCGGCTGAAGCTCGGCTGACCGGGATTGGGGGCCGGCTCCCGGTCAGCCTCCTTATCCGACCGTTCTGGTCTCCAATATAGCACGAAAATAGGACTCGGGCGGTCCGTTATTTAGATGAGGCGGGATTCCGGTTCGAGGGCTGACGACCGAAGCCTGTGGGGTGCCCCGGCGAACGATATAATCGCCCCGTGCATACCGTTCCTCGCTCTCATCGTCTTGCCTCGCTCGTGCTACCCGTCGCCCTGGCCTCGGCGCTCGCCTTGGCGACGCTCCACGCCAGGCAGGCCGCGCCTACGCCACCGCCTGCGCCGGCGGGCGTGAACGGCCTCGCGCTCGACATCTTCCGCGAGTTGATCGACATCAACACCACCGAGTCGTCCGGCGGTTCGACGAAGGCCGCCGAGGCCATGGCTGCCCGCCTCCTTGCCGGCGGCTTTGCCGCGGACGATGTCCAGGTGCTCGGGCCGAATCCGAAGAAGCAGAATCTCGTCGCCCGCTACCGCGGCACCGGCAGCGCACGGCCGCTCCTGCTGCTCGGCCACCTCGACGTCGTCGAAGCGCGGCGCGAGGACTGGTCGCTCGACCCGTTCACCTTCGTCGAGCGCGACGGCTTCTTCTACGGGCGCGGCACCTCGGACATGAAGGACATGGACGCCTCGTGGGTCGCGAACCTCCTCGAGTTGAAGCGTCAGGGGTACCGACCGAATCGCGACATCATCCTCGCGCTCACAGCCGATGAGGAAAGCGGAGACTCGAATGGGGCGGAGTGGTTGCTGCGGGCGCACCGCGAGCTGGTCGATGCTGAACTCGCGCTCAACGAGGGCGGCGGCGGCCAGATGAAGAACGGCCGCTACGTCGCGAACAACGTGCAGGCGGCCGAGAAGGTCTACCAGAGCTTCGCCCTCGAGGTGCGCAACAAGGGCGGCCACAGCTCGGTCCCCTCGAAGGACAACGCCATCTACCATCTCGCCGCCGGCCTGACGCGCCTCGCGGCGTACGACTTCCCCATCCGCCTCAACGAGGTCACGCGCACCTTCTTCGAGCGGATGTCGCGCGTCGAGCAGGGCGAGGTCGCGAGAGACATGCGCGCGATCGCCGCCACGCCACCGGATCTCGCGGCGGCCGGGCGCCTCGCGAAGACGCCGTACTACAACGCGCTCATGCGAACCACCTGCGTGCCGACCCTGCTCCAGGGAGGCCACGCCGAGAACGCCCTGCCGCAGCTCGCGCGGGTGGTGGTCAACTGCCGCATGCTCCCGGACGACACGACGGACAACGTGATGCAGACGCTCGTCCGCGAGGTCGCGGACAAGGAGATCGCCATTACGCCGGTGAGCCAGGCGAGGCCGGGACCGGCTTCGCCGCTCTCGCCGGCCCTGATGCGCGCGCTCGACCGCATCACGTCGGAGATGTGGCCCGGCGTGCCCGTCGTGCCCGTGATGGGCACCGGCGCCACCGACGGGAAGTGGTTCCGCATGGCCGGTATCGCCACCTACGGCCTGGGCGCCTTCGAGAACGTCGACGACATCCGCGCGCACGGCCGCGACGAGCGGATGGGAGTGAGGCAGTTCTACGAGGGGAGGGAGTTCTTGTATCGGCTGATCAAGGCACTGACAGAGTAGTCGCCTTGCGCCTTACGGCGCGTGTAGCATGCAGTAGGCAGTGGTAGGGGCTAGTGGCCAGTCAATCACGCGGACGCCGCTGCTCGAGATCAACGGTCGGAACAGGGCTTTAGCCCTGTTTTGCGGCGACCCCCGCAAGTCCCAGCGACAGCCATGTCTCATCGCACATCCACCCGTCCCCCCCGCGGCCCTCTCGTCGCGCCGCCGCTCCAGGCCGACCCGGCCGTCGTCGCGTCGTTTCTCGACGATGCAGCGCACTACCCCGGCGGCCGCGCCGACGGCGTGGTCTTTCCGCGCACCGAGGCGGAGGTGGCGGCGATCCTTCGCGATCACTGCCAGGTGCTGCCCATCGGCGCGCAGTCGTCGGTGACCGGCGGCGCCACGCCTCGCGGCGGCGTCGTCCTCAGCACGGCGAAAATGGCGGCGATGCTCGAGAGCACCGACACCTTCGTCAGGGTGCAGCCCGGCCTGCCCGTCGTCACGCTCAAGCAGGCGCTCGCCGCGGACCGGCGCTACTACCCGCCGGCCCCGACCTACGACGGCGCGTTTGTCGGCGGCACGATCTCGACCAACGCGTCGGGCGCCGCCACGTTCAAATACGGCAGCACGAGGAACTGGGTCCGCAGGCTCACCGTCGTCCTCGCGTGCGGCGAGGTGCTCGACATCGAGCGCGGGCAGGTGCACGCGCACCCCGACGGCTTCTTCGAGATCGAGACGTCGGGCGGCGTGATGACGGTCCCCGTTCCGACCTACCGGATGCCGGATGTGCCGAAGCGATCGGCCGGCTACTACGCGGCGCCCGGGATGGACCTGATCGATCTCTTCATCGGGGCCGAAGGCACGTTGGGCGTGGTCGTCGAAGCGACGCTCGCCGTCCTGACGCCGGCGCCGGCCGCCTGCCTGGCGCTCGTCCCGTTCCCGGACGAGGCGCTGGCTCTCGGGATCGTGGCCGACCTGCGCGAGCGGTCGCGGCGCACGTGGCGCGATCGGGACCCGCTCGGCCTGGACGTCTCGGCCATCGAGATGCTCGACCGCCGCTGCCTCGCCATGCTGCACGAGGACGGAAGTGACGCGAAGCACGGCGTCGCACTGCCGCCGGAGACCGACGTCGCGCTGCTCGTCCAGCTCGAGCTCGCCGCCGGCACCACGGGCGAGGACGCCTACGACCAGATCGCGGCGGCGCTCGACCCGGGCGGCGACCGGGCGCCGCTCGGCCTGTTCTGCCGCCTGCTGGACGAGGCCGGCGTCCTCGATCACGTGGAGGTCGCCGTGCCCGGCGACCAGTCCCGCGCGCAGCAGTTCTTCGACTTCCGGGAGTCGGCGCCCGAGGCCGTGAAGCAGCGCGTGGCGCTCGCCAAGCAGGAAGTGGACCCGGCGATCCAGAAGACGGCGGCCGACATGATCGTGCCGTTCGACCGGTTCCGCGAAATGATGGAGATCTACCGGCGAGGCTACGAGCGGCGCGGCCTGCCCTACGCCATCTGGGGCCACGTCTCGGACGGCAACGTCCACCCGAACGTCATCCCGCGGACGGTGGCCGACGTCGAGGCGGGCCAGGAGGCCATTCTCGAGTTCGGCCTCGAGGTGGTCGCGCGCGGCGGGTCGCCGCTCTCGGAGCACGGCGTGGGCCGGAGCGCGATCAAGCAGGCGCTGCTGCGCCACCTCTACGGCGACGTCGGGGTCGAGGAGATGCGCGCGGTGAAGCGCGCCCTCGACCCGGACAGCAAACTGGCGCCCGGCGTCATCTTCTCGTAGGGGTCGGAGCGGTTTTCTCGGCGGACGGCTGCCGGAGGCCCCATGCGGCCTGTCCCCATTCCGGGGATCAGCGTCGGGCTGCGGACGTGTTCAGGGCCACGGCGGCGCGAACGAGCGTCTTCAACGCCTCCTCGTCTATCTTCTCGCCCTCGTGGAAGTCGATGGCACGCCTGGTGTTCCCGTCAAGACTGGAGTTGAAGAGGCTCGAAGGGTCCTTCAGGGCCGCCCCTTTGGCGAAGGTCATCTTCATACCCGTCTCTCTTCCTCGGCCCCATGAGGCGGCTCACATCCGGTCGCTGATGCCCGGGCGATCTCACCGCGCCTGCGCACCCCGGATCGCCGCTCGAATCAGTGTGTAGGCCGCCTTGCGCGATCGCCCATTGGCGTCCCGCTCGCCCGTCGGCGTGGAGGCGATGCCGATTGCGACGACCTTCGGGTCCTTGAACATCTCAACCACGGCCTCGCCAAGCTCGGCGCTCGTCGGTCCGCCGCGCACGCTCAGCGAGTGCCCAGGCACCTCGGCCGGGTCGAGGACGTCCATGTCGATGTGGACATAGATGCGGGCCACGCGTGCGGAGAGCGCGGCGAACGTCGTCCGAAGGGCGCCGGCGCGCGCGCGAAGGTCGGCGACCGACAGGCGCGGCACCTTGTGCTGGTCGATCAGTTCCTGCTCCAGCGGATCGGTGTCGCGCACACCGGCGAGAATCATGTCGGCGGGCGGCAGCGGCGGATCGAGCTTCGACGTGACGCGGAGACGGGTGAGACACAACCCGGCGGCCGCGGCCACGTCCATTCCTCCCAGCATTCCGCTGAGCGTCGTCTCGGGCGTGTTGAAGTCGCCGTGCGCGTCGATGTAGACGAGGCCCACCTTGTCCGCCCGGCCTGTCGCGCCCGCGTGCTGGACGCCGCCGAGCATGCCGAGAAGCGAGCTGCAGTTGGCAAGCAGGCCGACGGCCAACCGACCGTCGCGCACGGTTCCGGCAACCGCGTCGGCGAGATTGCCGTTGGCGAGCGCGAGCCGTTGCCACGCGCCGTACTGGCGGTCCTGTTTGGGCGTGAGGCGCACCGCATCAGGGCTGGTCGCCAGGGCGCCCGCGCGTTCGAGCTCGACGAGCAGGCCGCCTGACACGAGCGCGTCGGGCCCCGGCGAGAGTTCGGCGACGTTGCGCTCTTCCACATAGGGCATCCGGAGAACGGTCACCTGGACGCGGGCCTGCGAATTCACGCCCCGACCTCCTTCGACGCGCGCCGGCGACGCCGTCGACGGGGTCTGGCTGACGACGCCCGCGGACAGCCCCGCAATGCCGGCGAGAACGATCGTGAACCGGAAGATCCTATTGATCATCGGCGCTTGTCCGCTGGAATGAAGAGTACGACGCATCGCCCGGAGGCTACTCGCAGTCGCGCCCGTCCGCTGCATCTGTCGGTAGAGGCGCGCTACTTCGTTTCCGTCGCCCCGGGGAAGACGTACGGAAACACGATGCCGGTCGTGAAGATGCACCGATCGTTGTGGCCGCATTCGGGCACGATGACGATCTTGTGCCTCGCGCCGAGCACCTCGTCGACGTACTTGACGAACGCCTCTCCGCGCGCCCGTCGAGTCGGGCCCTGCGCCATGGCGTTCGGCGAGCTGTCGAACCCGCCGAGCGGCAGCGTGTCCACCTGCCCGAGCAGGAAGGTCGTCGGCCGCTCGACCAGCTGTTTCTTCAGCTGATCGTCGGTCATCTGGGCGGTGTACCCGGTGCGGTTCGCCAGGCCTGCCGGCCAGTTGTTGTAGGTTGGCGCCTTCGTCGCATCGAACGGGCCGAACGCGAAATTCGTGTGCGCCGGCATCGGGTTGGCGCTCGGCATGTAGCTCCACCCGTCCTTCGCCGCGGCCGGGTCGGCGTCACCCTGCGGGAGCGGCCGCTCGGCAACCGGCCACGCGTAACTGGACGGATTGGCGACCACGTAGCTCACCGGCACGCCCAGCGTGTCGTGCACCTTGTTCGCCATCGCGTAGCGGTTGGTGAACTGCCCCCCGGCCGAATGTCCCGTGACGACAATGCTCTTGAGGTTCGGGAACGCCGACTTCCTCGCCAGCTTGCGCAGGATCTCGTCCACGAAGTCGAACGACGACAGCGCCGGATTGTCCCGCGCCGAACCGCCGGTCCGCCAGCTCATCTGCCAGACGACTTCGTTCGGCTCGGCGTGATCGGTGGCGTCGATCATGTGGGGCGCGATCACGACCGTGTCGTCGAGCGCTCCAGCCAGAAAGGCCGCCGACATCGTCGTCAGGAAGTAGTGGTCGGCGTTGCGGCCAGTGCCGTGGACCATCACGACCGCGCGGGTGATGCGAGGGTTGGGCACGTCGAGCGAGTATGAGCGATAGATCATCGCCCGCCCCGGTCCGCCTCCGAGCGTGACCCACTCGGTGCACGCAGCCGTGGCCGTCGTGCAGGAAGCGACCGGCGGCGCCGTCTGGCGCTGGACCGTCGGCGCCAGCGTGAGTGCGAAAGCGACGGCGAGAATCAGGTTGCGCATCCGATGACGATACACGAAAGAACGGCCGGGAGCATCCTGGCCGACCGTCGGAGGTGCGGGACCGGTTCGTCAGTCGGCCAGGTGCTCCCGCTCGCGCGTCATGCCTCGTGCGCCCGCTCCTTGTCTCGCTTCGCCGCGGCCAGATCCTTGCGCAGTTCGCCCGCGGTGCGCCGCGGACCGTAGCCGGGCGTGTCACGCTGGATTCTCCAGCTCTCCGCGAGCCGTCCGCCGTCGACCGTGTCGAAGCCGAACTGATCGATCAGTCTCGCGACCGTCTTCCTGGCCTCCGCGTCGTTGCCGAAGATGGCCAGTGCCCGCCGATTCTGCGAGCTGGCCGGCTGGCCGTGCGTGGTCAGCTCGGCGGCGTAGATGTGGTTGAACGCCTTCACGACCTTCGAGGCCGGCAGGTGCGCCTGGAGCAGCTCCGACGTCGTCGTGGACTCGTCATCCAGCTCGCGAACGTGCCCGTCGCGCTGGGGGTAGTAGTTGTTCGTGTCGATGACGATCTTCCCGGCGAGCGGCCCGACGGGCACCTGCCGGTAGTTCTTCAAGGGGATCGTGACCACCACGAGGTCCCCCGCCTTCGCCGCTTCGAGGGCCGTCGCCGCCCGCGCCCGGGGCCCGAGCTCGGCGACGAGATCCTTCAGCGTCTCGGGTCCCCGCGAATTGCTGACGACGACGTCGTAGCCGTTTTTCACGGCGAGCCGGGCGACCTGACTGCCGATCTGCCCGGCGCCGATCAAGCCGATGGTCTGCATGGCGAAGTTCTCCTTCTCCCTGGTTCTCCCTGGGTGCAACCGCTGTGGTGTGAAAGGCCCGTGGATCGATTCTACGGTAAGAGGGAGGAACCGAGGCGCTCAGATGCCCGTGCCGCGCGCACACGGCTGACCTTGCAGCACGGCCGGGAGGATCGCGTCTGGAGCCGGCGATATTGGGGCTCGGTCGGCGGGGGGCCAGCCAGGGAGGCCACCGCGGTGGGCGGAACGGGGACAACGGAATCGGCGTCATCGGCCTCGCTCTCACCTCGGGTCGGCTCCCCGCGGCCCATCGCCTCAGACACAGACGCGGTCCGTGGCGGGTATCATGACGCCCTGGACCCCTGCTCGAGGTGGCGATGAAGCTACAAGGCGAGATCAGTATCCACGGGAGGAAGTACGCCAGGGGCAGCGACGTGCCCTGGTACAGGGTCTACCCGTTCTTCATCGTCCATATGCTGGCGTTCGGCGGGTCGGGGTTCCTGATGGCGTACTCGACCAACCCCGCCCCTCTACTGTTTCTCTACCTGCACGGCGGGATCGCGATTACCGTCTACACCGTCTTCTACCTGGCGCTGTTCGGCCTCGACGACGTCAAGTGGATGTTCATCAACGCCGCGCTCGGCGTGCTCGGCATCTACGGCCAGATGGGGTGGCTGCTGTCGAAATTCGGCAAGGGCATCGGGGCCTACCCGCTCTCGAGGAGCGTCATCCCGTTCCTGTACTTCGTGCTGTACACGTTCCTGTTACGCCACGCGCTCCTCGACCTCGCCGGTGCTCGCGAGGATGAGGGGAAGAAGCAGAAGGTGGAGTACTCGTACGTCGCAACCTCGGTCCTCGTCTCGCTGCTCCTGTACTACCTGGACCACCGCCACCCTCATGCGACGCCAGGCCGGTGAACATCGGAGGTGGACGCGGCGTACTGCGGCCGCCGGGTGAGATTGAAGCCGGCGCTCCCCGGTGGATCGATGTTCGTGAAAGTCCTGAGGACGCTGCCCGAGCATCGGACGAGGGCGCGGTGTTACCCTGTGGTCAGTGACGCGCCCGGCCCGACGCGGGCGTGTCCGGACCCGCTCCGACGATGACCGACAAGCCCGCCCTGCTCCGCCGCCTCTCCGCCATCGAGTACTTCACCTTCGGCTTCGGCACGATGGTGGGCGTCGGCTGGCTCGTCCTCATGGACGACTGGCTCGGGCGCGGCGGGCCCGCCGGCACGATGCTTGGCTTCTTCCTCGGCGGCGTGCTCCTGCTGCCCATCGCCCGCGTCTACGGCTCGCTCGTCCGTCGCATCCCCGACGCCGGCGCCGAAATCGCTTACACCGAGGGGGTGTTCCCCCCGCTCCTCTCGTTCGCCACCGGCTGGACGATGGTCCTCGCCTACGCGATCGTCTGCCCGTGGGAGGCCGTCGCCATCGGCAACCTGCTCGCCCGGATCTTTCCCTCGCTCGACTCGTGGCCGCTTTACGCGCTGGCCGGAAAGACCATCTACGCGCCGCGCCTGGCAGTCGGCCTCGCGCTGACCGGCGTCATCACCGCAGTGAACCTCAGGGGGATCCGGCCGAGTGGGCTCTTCCAGGACGTGACCACGTTCGGACTGCTCGGAGCCTTCGTGGTGTTCGTCTCGCTCGGCCTGACGCGCGGCCATGTGGCAAACATGATGCCGGCCTTCGCGCGGCCGGGCACGGCGGGCGCGCTGCTCTCGATCCTGCTGGCGATGCAGATCGTGCCCTACTTCATGACCGGCTTCGAATCGGTGGTGAAGGGGTCCGAGGAGGCGCGGCCGGACTTCGACCGCCGCCAGTTCGCCCGCGTGATGTATCTCGCCGTCGTCGCCGGCTCGCTCTTCTACGTCGTCATCGTCGGCGCCGTGGCGTTCATCCATCCCTGGCGCGACATCGTGTCGGGCCACGTGGGTACCGAGGTGGCATTCGAGCAGGCGTTCGGGTCGCGCGCCATCGCGCAGCTCGTCCTCGCGGCGGCATTCCTCTCGCTGCTCAAGGTGTTCAACGGGAACTTCGTCGCCGCCACGCGGCTCATGCTTGCCATCGGCCGCCGCGGCCTGGTCCACCCGGTTCTCTCGCGCGTCCATGCGTCGCACGGGACGCCGTCTGCGGCCATCTGGCTGGTGGCGACTCTGACGGCGGCGACGGCATTCCTTGGGGATGCGCTGCTGGTGCCCATCACGGAGGTCGGGTCGCTCGCTGCCGGCGTCGGCTGGCTCTCGGCGTGCGTCGCCTGGCTGCTGCGCGTCGACGACGAGCCGCGGTGGCCCGGGTACGCGGGAGCCGTGGTGGCCGTCGGCCTGATCGCGATGAAGGTGCTGCCGTTCGTGCCGGGCAGCTTCACCGCCGCCGAGTGGATTGCCTTGGCGGCATGGTTGGGGCTGGGGTGGGTTTTTTGGAGTGTAAGGGCAGGGACGAGGGCAGGAGCCGCGGCGAAGTGACTAGTGGCTAGTGGCTAGTGAACAGTCGATCACGCGTGCCAGACTGACGACTAGCCACTGACCACTACGTGGCCCTCAGCCGTCAGCCGTCAGCCCGTGTGATAGAGTTTCCGAGGACATCCTATGGGCGACCGCAAGTACCGCCAGCGCGGGTACCAGGACGACGACCGCGACCGCAAGCCCGCACCGAAACCACAGGGACCGCCCGGACCCCGGCCGCGCGGGGACCGGCCCGAGGGTCCGCGCACGCCGAACCTGATGCCAACCCGGCAGGTCGTGCGTTGCGCCAAGTGCGGCGCCGAGATCGCCTCCCCTTACGCCGCCGAGGGCCGCTGCTCCAAGTGCGGCGTGGACGTGCACACCTGCGCCCAGTGCGTCTACTTCGACCCCGGCGCCCGCTTCCAGTGCATGCAGCCCGTGCCGGAACGGGTGACGCCAAAGGACGCGAAGAACTCCTGCTCGTTCTGGGAGCCCCGCAAGACGGTCGAGCGCGAGACGCACTCGGTCTCGGTCGGCTCGGCCCGGCAGGCGTTCGACGACCTGTTCAAGTAGGAATTCGCCAGCAGACTCTCGCCTTTCGGATCGGAACCGGCTAAGCTGATCAGCGGGTTCAGCGAGGGTCGAATGGTATGGCGCAAACCTTCCGTCGAAGTGCCAATACCGTCTTCATCGTGACGCTCGTCGGCCTCGTATTGATGGTCGGCGGCCTCATCGGCCTGGCGTACGCCCTGCAGAGCTCACCTTACGTCACCCGCGCGTTCGAGGCCCGGACCCAACCCATCCAGTTCAGTCACGAGCGGCACGTCGGCGGCAACGGCATCGACTGCCGGTACTGCCACACGTCGGTCGAGACGTCCTGGTTCGCGGGGATTCCGCCGACCAAGACGTGCATGAACTGCCACGCGCAGATCTTCAAGGATTCGCCATTCCTCGAGCTGGTGCGGTCGAGCTTCCGCGACGACCGGTCGATCGAGTGGACGCGCGTGCACGATCTGCCGGACTTCGTCTACTTCAACCACAGCATTCACGTGAACAAGGGGATCGGCTGCTCGACCTGCCACGGCCGGGTGGACCTGATGCCGCAGTTGTTCCAGGTACAGACGCTGGAGATGGGATGGTGCCTGGACTGCCACCGGAACCCGGAACTCTACGTGCGCCCGCGCGAGGCAGTCTTCGACATGACCTACCGGCCGCCTGCCGACCAGCGGACGCTCGGGAGGAGGCTGGTGGCGGAGTACAAGATCCAGAGTCTGACGAGTTGTTCGACCTGCCACAGGTAGGGGCGAGGGATCACTCGACGGGACGACCAATGAGCGACGAGGAGAGGACTAGGGACGTGCGCAGCGGTCGGGAGTACTGGCGCAGCCTCGACGAGCTGGCGGACACGCCCGAGTTCCGCGAGGCGCTCCACCGCGAGTTTCCGCAGGGGGCGTCCGAGCTCCTGGACCCGGTGAGTCGGCGGACGTTCGCCAAGCTGATGGGCGCATCGCTCGCGCTGGCGGGGATCACCGCCTGCACGCGACAGCCGGCCGAGCGGATCGTGCCCTACGTGAAGCAGCCCGAAGACCTGGTCCCGGGCAAGCCCCTCTACTATGCGACCGCAATGCCGATGATGGGCTACGCGGTGCCGCTGCTCGTCGAGAGTCACGAGGGACGCCCGACCAAGATCGAGGGAAACCCGGATCACCAGGTCAGCCGCGGGGCGACCGACCTCTTCTCGCAAGCCTCGATCCTCAGCCTCTACGACCCCGACCGGACGCGGACGCTTACCTATCGAGGCGAGATCCACGCGTGGAGCGACTTCCGAACCGCGCTCAGGGCGGCCGTCGACGCTACGCGCGGACGCGGCGGCGACGGGATCCGGCTGCTTACGGGCAGCGTCACCTCACCGACGCTGGCCAGCCAGATCCGCCGGCTGCAAGCGGAGCTGCCGGCCCTGGTCTGGCACCAGTGGGAGCCAGTCGGCCGCGACAACCCCCGCGCGGGATCCCTCCTCGCGTTCGGCGAGTACGCCGATGCGCAGTACCGCTTCGACCAGGCGCAGGTGGTCGTCGCGCTCGACGCCGACGTGCTCGGCAGCGGCCCGCTCTCGGTGCGCTACGCGAGGGAGTTTGCCGCCGGGCGCCGGGTCACGGGCGGCCGCCGCGAGATGAACCGGCTCTACGTGGTCGAGCCCACACCGTCGGTCACCGGCTCTGTCGCCGACCACCGCCTGCCGCTGCAGGCCGGCCTCGTTGGTCCCTTCGCGCTGGCGCTGGCCGCGGCCCTGCGCGTGCCTGGGGCGTCGGCCTCCCCCGCCCCGGGCGACTTCGCCGCGTGGATCGAGCCGCTGGCCCGCGACCTCGAGCGCCACCGGGGCACGAGCCTCGTCGTCGCCGGCGACGATCAGCCGGCCGCCGTGCACGCCGTGGTCCACGCAATCAACCAGGCGCTCGAGAACGTCGGCCGCACGGTCGTCTTCACCGAGCCGGTCGAGGCGAACCCGACCGACCAGTTGGCCTCGCTCCGCCAGCTCGCGGCGGACATGGGCGCGGGCAAGGTAGACACGCTGGTCGTCATCGACAGCAATCCGCTCTACACGGCGCCGGCGGATCTCGGGTTCGACGAACGGTTGATGAACAAGGTTCGCCTNNATCCAGCCGCTCATCGCGCCGCTCTACGGCGGCCGCACGCCCCACGACATCATCGGCGCGATGCTCTCGTCAGGCGCCAGCCAGTCGAGCCACGACGCCGTGCGCGCCTACTGGCAGGAGCGGACGACGCTGCGGGGCGCCGTGTTCGAGACGTTCTGGCGCAAGGCGCTGCACGACGGGCTGGTCCCCGACACCGCCGCGGTTGTGAAGACGGTGACGGCCCGCCCCGTGGACCCGTCGTCGATCCCGGGCGGCAGCAAGGGGCGCGAGATCGTGTTCCGCGCCGACCCGACGGTGTTCGACGGCCGCTTCGCCAACAACGGCTGG
>PMKG01000302.1 GCA_003157675.1 Acidobacteriota bacterium | reverse complement strand
GGCCAGCGCGAGGAGAGACAGGACCGGCAATCGAAGCGATATCGAACGATTCAGCATCACACCCTCGACTGAAGCACGCAACCCCCGTAGCCGTCTGCGCCCACGGCACCACGCCGCCCACGTCATTGTCATTGCCCGCGCGGCGGAATCACGACCTGCACCAACATCCGATAGCGAACCGGCCTCCCCTCCCTGACGGCGGGCCTGTAACGCCATGCCAGCGCGGCGCGAAGCACGAGCGGAGCGAGCCCGCTCGTGTCCGGCGTTCGCAGGGTGGCCGACTCCACCGTCCCCTGGGCCGTGAGGATGACCTCGATCGCCAACGTGGCGGCCGCTCCGATCGGCCCCATCGATCTGGGGATGTCGATGGTGGTTCGCTCCGGTACCGGCGGCGTTACCTCCTTCCAGGCGGCATCGAAGAGGGTGGTGGTGGCCTGGGTCAGTCCCAGGAAGTCCTTTGCCATCGCACGCATGTTGGATCGCGGCCCAGGCTCGAGCGTCAGGTCCGGGTCGTCGAGAAGGGCGAGAATTCGTGAGAACCCCGCGGCCGCCTCGATGAAGTTCTTGCTGTCGTAGGCGTTCTTGGCGCGGGAGAAGAGGTGGTCGAGCACGTCAGGGAGCGCGCTGCGCCGCGCGTCGCGAAACGCTGCGCGTATCTTCGGCGGCGTGTCGTCCTCGCTCGGCACGTAGAGCGGATCGAGATTGACGACCGCCTCGATCGCCGCCCGCGCGTCCGCCTGACGGCCGAGCGCGAGCAGGCAGAAGGCGCGTCCCTGCTCCACGGCCAGCGCGGTCTCGGGGGCCAGCCCGCCGCGGGACTTCAGCGTGTCGAACGCGCCGAGGGCGTCGTCGTACTGCGCGGCCGCGTAGAGCGCGCGGGCTGCCGACAGCGCGTCCTGCGCGCCGGCGAGCGGCGCCAGGATCATCAGCAGCCAGAGCGCGAGGCCGGGCCGAAGACGTCTCATTGACGCAGGTCCACCCCCACGTGCGTCGGAGAAGTGAGCGACACCAGCACCGTCCGCCGCTGCTCGGGGAAGCGCGGATTCCTGAAGACCAGTTCGTGCGAGCCCGGCGCCACCGAGTAATTAGCGATCGGCGTCTCGCCGATCGCGGTGCCGTCGAGCAGGACCTCCGCCCACGGCACCGCGTTCACCGAGAGCGATCCGTTCGGCACCTGGACGGCCACGGTGCCGAGGACGCCCGGCCTGACCGTGACCGCGGAGGTCGTCTCGAATCCGAGCGCGCTGTTGACGAGCCTGAGCGTGTGCAGGCCGGGCATCAGCATGATCCGCTCGTTGCGGCTGCTGCCGACGAGCGCGTCCCCGTCGTAGACCTCGAGTTCGATTCCCGCCGTGATGGCCACCCAGCCCACTGCCAGCGCTGGCGCGGCCGGGGCCGGCGCGGCCGGAGGCGGCGGCGCCGGGGCCTGGCCGAGCGGCACCAGCAGCGTCGCCGTCTCGCCGGCCGTGACGGTGACCTGCTGGCTGACCACGCGGCCGGCATTGGCCACGACCACGGTGTGGACGCCGGGCGCGAGCTGATCGAGGTGAAGGGGCGCCGCGCCGCGCATCACACCGTCGAGTGCCACGGCCGCGCCAGGCGGCACCGTGGTCACCTGGAGGGTCCCGGCGGTCGGCGCCTCTGGCGGCTCGGTCATGTCGAGGTGATGGACGACCTGCGCGCCCCGCGGCAGCGTCACCGAAAGCGGCCGCGTCGTTGTTCCGTGGCGAAGCAGCAGCGCGTGCCGGCCGGGCGGCAGGGCGACGTTGAGCGGCGTCGCGCCGAGGACCTTGTCCCCCTCGATCACGCTCCATCCGGGCGGCGTCGTNNCGAGCACCCCGGCGGCGAGTGCGCGGAGGAACCGCCAGCCCCTCGACCACGCTCGCAGGGGCGCGGGGACAGCAGCCTCACGGTTCCGGGCCTTCCGGCCTTCCCGAGCCCGTGCCTCGGCCTTCTGCGCGGCGGCCACCTCGATTTCGGTCGGGAACTGGGCCAGCGGATCCGCGGCGTCGGAGCCGCGCGGGCTGTTGCGCTGATCGGGTCGTGCCGGCTGGGCCGGCTTGTCGTCGGTCATGCGGAGGTGTCCCAAGGGCGGGTAGCTGACCATCAGTATGATGGCGGCCCGGAGGTTGTCAAGGGCCGTCGAGCGGGCTCGTCCACCTTCAGCGCACGCCGAACGTCGCGAGCAACTTCCCGGCGATGCGGTTCAGCGGGTGGTTTCGGCGCAACGACGAGAACGGGACCCGCTTCCGGATGCCCAGCCGCCGCAACTCGTCGAGGATCAGCGCGTGCTCCCGGGCGTGGCCCTGGCTCGGGGCCGCGACCGTGACGCCCTGCTCGGCTCCCGGCGCTCTCGAGATGCCCTTCCAGAAGGTGGCGATCGCCTTCGACTTGTCGCCGGCGTGGAGGAAGACGCGACCCAGGTTCAGGTAGTGGACGGGGTTGTGCGGCTCGGCATCAAGGGCCGACTGGCAGAGGCGGACCGCCTCCCGGAACTGTCCGCGCTCCTTGGCGATGCAATAGCCCCGGTAGGAGTTGCACGAGGGGATGGCGCTCAACTCGGGCGAGCTCTCGAGCACGAAGAGGCCCTGCAGCGTGCCGCCGTCGTCGATGGACTGGAACGCCTGCTGCGCGGCGTTCATCTGATAGGTGTCAGCCCGCGGTCCGTCCGGGATAGGTTCGAGCGAGACGTTGTATGGCATGGTGCTCGCCTCCAGCTACTTCCCGGGCCGTCGTGCCGGTCACGGCCTGGGTGACCTCACGCCGGCAGTCCGAACTTCGCCGACCCGCGCGGGCATCCACCCCGATGTGGGACGCGCGCCGGATTGGTCAGCGGCATTTCAGATCCGTTATCGGCCGTTGACCCGCGGGGCTGACGGGCGTCGGCAACTCAGCTGGCTTCAGCCGTTTCGGAAATGTCGAAGCCGCTGCGCCCGCGCCGGTCTTCGCGACTCATCCATAGTGCAGGATGCGTGCCACCATCGGTCCTCACGTTTGTGACGACCGTGCATGTGGCGGTCGGCGCTCTCAGGCG
Organism: Acidobacteriota bacterium; assembly: GCA_003157675.1. Lineage (GTDB taxonomy): Bacteria > Acidobacteriota > Vicinamibacteria > Vicinamibacterales > Fen-181 > FEN-299. The sequence continues at coordinate 12,096 of PMKG01000302.1, read as the reverse complement.
CCATCGTCGTCCCGGCCTCCGCCGTCTTCCGCTGCTCGTCCCCGTCAGCGCATTCGCCGCGATCCCCTGAATACTCCCGACAGACGGCTGGCTCACCGCTGGGGTCGAAGGCGATCGCCCCGGTGGCGCCCCCGGGCTCTTACCACGGCTGCCAACCCGCGATCGCAGGCTCGCTCGGCACGAGCGTCGTGCTGGCGCAGTCGATCTTCACCGTCTTCGCCGAAGCCTACGCCGCGCCGTGGATGACGGTCAGGACCTCAATCAGTTTGACCGACGAACTGCTGGAAGGGAAGAGCCTCTCTCAGAAGGAAGCGGAGACCGTCGTGTCCACCGTCGGTGAGGCGCGGCGGCCTGGCGTCCTGCGCTGCCTATTCGACGAACTGTTCCGCGGCACCAACTCCGTGGACAGGATCTCGGCGATCGCGGCGGTGGTGGCGTGTGCGAACGAACTCGCGGCGGCCATGCGGTGACCCGGTGGGAACGCGTCAGGCGGTGGCCAGCGGAAAAAGCACGGTGACCGTCGTCCCCCGACCCTCCGCGCTCTCGACGTCGATCGTGAGGCGGCAGCGATCGGCGATGGCCTTGACGATGGCGAGTCCCAGGCCCGTGCCCAGCGGGTCGATCGCCTTGGCGTTGGGCGCGCGGAAGAACTCCTCGAACAGGTGGGTGCGCGCCTCGTCGGGAATGCCGATGCCCGTGTCGGCGAGAACGAGTCGGGCCGTGTCGCTGAGCCTGTCCGCCGAGACGCGCACCCGGCCGCCGGGCGAGTACTTCACCGCGTTGCCAACCAGGTTGTCCAGCATGAGGGCGAGGTCCGCCGCGTCGGCGTGGACGGCCAGCGTGTCTTCGACTTCGTCGCACTGAACGACGACGCCCGCCGCGTGCGCGATCGCCTGGTTCCGGGCGCAGGCCTCGCCGATCGCTGGTCCGAGGGGCGTGACGGAACGGGCGGCATCGACCCCCGAGCCGACGTTGGCCGTCGCGAGATCGATCAGATCGTCCACGAGCGCCTGCATGAACTCGAGGCGCCGTTCGAGCCGGGTGACCAGGTCGGCCTGGGAGGGGAGCAGCGGGCCGGCGTGGCCGTCGGCCAGCACCGACGCGATCGTCCGCGTGGCGGCGATCGGCTGGCGCAAATCGTGGGTGACGATGCGCAGGAAGCGGGCGAGGTCGCTGCGTGCGCGGTCGGCGTCCGGGTTCTGGCTGGTCGGCCTGGGGCTGACCATGCGCGTGACCTCCGCGCTACGGCCGCACTGGTGCCCGGCTCAGCAGCCTCTCCACGGTGGCCATCAGGCGGTCGGCGCTCACCGGTTTCTCGAGCAACTCATCGACTGGCAGCGAGTCTTCGTTGGGACCGAAGCGGAATGACGTCGTGCGGTGCACCGCGGTGAGCACGAGGATCGGCACCTCGCGGTAGGCGGCGTACTCGGAGTCGTCCGAGCTGTCGCGCAGCCGCTGGGCCACGCGGAAGCCCTCAGTGTAGCGGTCCATCATCACGTCGAGGATGATGAGGTCCGGGCCGGTCTCCTTCACGCGGCGCAGCCCGAGTTCACCGTTGGCCGCCGTGTGGAACTGGTGTCCCTTCCCCTCGAGCAGGACCCTCAGCGCCGCGGCCAGATCGGCATCGTCGTCGATCATCAGGATCGTGGCCATGTTCGCTGCCCTCCAGGCGAGCCATCATCGCACTTCGCGGGTGCCGAGACAAGCGCCGCGATTTGTTGCCCGGAAGCCCCCATTTCGGATAGACTCGGCGCCGTTGGTGAGCTTGTGAATCTTGCCACAAACTACCCGGCGGCGACGTCAGCCCTCCGGCTCCGTCATCGCCCGTCGGCCTCGTCCTCCTCGTATCCCCCGGATGGCTCACCACAGTCGACGACCCGGTTGAAACCCCTCTCCGGCATCGCGACGCGCGCGCCAGCCGTGCCTGCTGACGGCTGGCCCCCGGCGATTCTCGGGCCGGAGCCCCGACTCTTGCGGCGGCGGACCACGGGCGACAGTTCCACGTAGTCGTCGTGACCTTCGGCGTCGGCCTGGGCCCAACTACCAGCGGTCCTGGGCCTCATCGGCACGCGTCGGCCTCCTGGAACTCGAGGCGGCGACGTCATCGACGCTGTTCGACTCGCGCGATCGGGGGCCCATATGGCGTTTCACCCGTCGACCTGCCCCTATTGTTCCTGCGCATGCGCCCTCCTGCTGCACGAGGAGAACGGACGTCTGCTCGGCAGCTACCCGCGCGCCGGCGCGGACGGCCGGGCGGAGCTGTGCATGCGCGGATGGAACTGCACGAGCAGCGAGTCGCATCCCGACCGCCTCACGGCTCCCATGGTCAGGAACGCGGGCCGACTGGTTCGCGCCTCGTGGCGGGAGGCGGTGGAGGAGATCGCCTCGCGCCTCGGGAGCGCGGCGTCGCCGCCCCTCTTCGCCCTGGGGCCGACGCTCGCCAATGAGGATGTTTTCGCCGTGCGACGCCTGGCGCGCCGGGTCGGCGGGCGGGTCAGCACAACGGACCTCTCCGGCGTGCAGGCTGCCCGATTCGCGCTGCGGCAAGTGCTGGGAACGGGCTACGGCCTCCCGAACCTCGAAACGGTCGCCGGTGCCGACCTGATCTGGCTGGTCGGCGTGGACCTGGAGGATTGTCCGCAGGTGGCGTCGCGGGTGACCCAGGCCCGGCGGGATGGCGGTGCGGTCGTCCGGTTCGACGTGTACGCGTCCGCCGGCGGCGACGGATCGAGGATGGTGGCGATGCCGCCCGACGAGTTCGGACGCCTGCCGCTGATTCTCCAGCAGGCGGTCATCGTAGCCAACCTGGCGGATCCGGAAGCCCGGGCCGCAGCCGGATTCGAGGACCTGACCCGATACTGGCAGGCCGAACCGGCCGGCGGCGATCGGGCCTGGCTGTCCGACGAGGCCGCACTGGCGCTCGTGCGCGAGTTCAGGTTCGCCCGGCGGCCCGTGGCCGTGCTCGGGAGCCGGTGGCTGACCTCGTCCCGGGCCGAAGAGAACACGGTGCAGCTCCTGCAGGCGCTCGTCCTGCTCGGCGCCGCAAATCATGTGCTGACGGCGGTCGGTGAAGCCAACAGCTGGGGCAGCCTCGACGTGCTGGGCGCGGAGGCCAGGCCGGCCGAGCTGGCGTGGCGCGAGGCCGGCCTCGACACGCTCGTGGTCGTCGGCGACGACCTCGTTCGCCACAGTCCGTGCGCGGCCGCTCTCACCGAGACGCTCGACCGCCTCCGAACCGTCGTGGTGATCGACCGCTTCGCGGGCGACACGCTGCGGTTCGCCGACGTCGTGCTGCCGTCCTGCACGAGCGCCGAAACGGACGGGACCACGACGAACGTGTTCGGCGCCGTGCAGCGCTGGCGGAGAGCCGTGCCGCTGCCGGGTGACTGTTGTCCCGAGCGCCTGTGGGCGTCGCGCATTGGTCGGCTATTCGGGGTGGAGGAGTGGCCGGCCACCGCCGCGTCCTGGTTCGACGCGATGCGATACGAGGTCGAGAGTTACCTGCCGATCTTGCCGGAGCGGATGTACGGCGAAAACGATGCCGTGAGCGCGGCCGGCGACGACGGACTCGGCCCACCACGAGTGGCCGGGCAGACGCGCGTGAGGCTCGCGGCCCCTGCGGGCGACGTCGCGTCGACCGACAGAGGCCAGGACGCCGCGTTTCCGATGCGGATGGTGCTCGGCGCCCACGTCGCGAACTGGTCGACGGGCACCGTGAGCCAGCGAGAGGAGCTGCTTCGCCGGGAGATCCCCGAATCGACGCTTGCCGCCGCTCCCGCGGTCCTCGAGACGCTCGGTGTCAAGCCCGGGTGGACGGCGAAAGTACTGGTCCCGGGAGGCGAGGCCACGGTGACGACTCGTGCCGACCTGCGCCTGCCGCCCGACGTGCTCGTGCTGGTGCCCCTCGGGGGCTCGCCGCCGGCTCAACTCCGCCGCTGCTGTCCCGGCCCGGGCGGCCGGAGCGTCGGCGTGCAGCCGATTCCGGCCCGGCTCGAGCGGGCGTGAGGAGGGATGCCCATGCGTCCGATGACGATCCTCGAGTCCGTCCTGCCCTCCTTCCTGGCGGCCCTCGCTGGCGACTACCGCGTCGTCGCGCCGCAAAGGGTCGGCGGGGCCGACGTCGTCTACGCCGACTGGACCGACGACGTGCCGGTGGACCTGGATTTCGTCAACACGGTCGTCCCGCCGAAGATGCTCTTCTTTCCCGCGCGGGAGACGCTCTTCCACATCGAAGACCCCCGACACGCTACGCTCTCCGCCGGCCAGGAGGCCGGCGCCACAAAACCTCTCGCCATCTTCGGCCTGCGCTCCTGCGACGCGACAGGCCTGGCCTTCCTCGAGAAATTCTTCGCCGGACGCGGCTTCGAGGACGACACGATCCTCGCCCGGATCCGGTCCGCCCTGACGATGACGCTCGCGTGCCGGGAGCCGGGGGCCGACTGCTTCTGCGTCTGCTGCGAGGCCGGGCCGTGGCTCACCGCGGGATTCGACATCCAGTTCAGCGACCTCGGCGACCGCCTGTTGGCCGACGTGCGCACGGAGAAGGGGGAGGCCGCCATCGCCGCGGCCTCGTCGCTCTTCACCCTGGCAACGCCCGAGGATCTCGACGCCTGGTCGCGGCAGCTCACGAAGGTCGACGCGACGTTCGAACGCCGCTCGTTCATGGCGGCGGGCACCAGGCGGATCTCGCTCGGCCGGATTCCGCAGGAGAAGTGGGAGCACTGGGCCGAGGACTGCCGGGGCTGCGGCGGCTGCTGTTTCGTGTGCCCGACCTGCTCGTGCTTCACCGTCACCGACCGGCCCTCGGGCGACGACGCGTTCGATCGCGAGCGCCAGTGGGACGCCTGCCTCTACGAGGGGTTCACCCGCGAAGCGTCGGGGCACAATCCGCGCGCCGCGAAGGCCGAGCGCCTGAAGCGGCGCTTCTTCCACAAGATGTCCTACCAGTACATCGACGTGATGGGGCGCCACGGGTGTGTGGGGTGCGGCCGGTGCGTGGCGACGTGCATGGGTGGACTCGACATCTCGACGCTGCTCACGAGGATCCACGATGAGTGCCCGTAGCCTCTACCTGCCGCACCTGGCGGAGATCGCGCGCGTCGAGGAGGAGACGCCCGACACGCGCACCTACTTCCTGGAGGCCAACGGCGTCGAGTGGCGCCGCGCCTACCACCCCGGCCAGTTCGTCGAGCTGTCGGTCTTCGGCGTCGGCGAAGCCCCGTTCTGCCTCGCGCAGAGCCCGACGCGCTCGGACTTCATCGAGCTGACCGTCAGGCGCACGGGCGCCGTCACCAACCGGCTCCACACCTACCGCGCCGGCGACGTCGTGGGGCTGCGGGGACCGTTCGGCAACGCGTTCCCCTTCGAGCGGGCGCGCGGCCGGAACCTGCTCTTCGTCGGCGGCGGGATCGGCCTGCCGCCGCTCCGGTCGCTCATCAACTACGTGCTCGATCACCGGACCGACTACCGCGACGTGACGGTGCTCTACGGCGCCCGCACGCCGGCGGACCGCGTCTACAAGAACGAGCTGGCCGAGTGGAGCCGCTCGCCCGCGCTCACGCTCGTCGAAACGGTGGATCGGGGCGACGACACCTGGACCGGCCACGTCGGCGTCGTGACCAGGCTGCTGAAGGGGATGACGGTCGACGCCGCGGCGACCCTGGCCTTCACCTGTGGACCGCCGGTCATGCTGACGTTCGTCGTGGCCGAGCTCATCGCGCTCGGCATCGCGCCATCGAACGTCGTCACCACGCTCGAGCGCTACATGAAATGTGGTGTCGGCAAGTGCGGGCACTGCTGCGTCGGCCACCACTACATCTGCGTGGACGGACCGGTCTACAACTACGACCAGATCAGGCGACTTCCGGAGGCACCGTGATCAGGCTTTTCGGGCGAACGCTCTCGGGGAAGGTGCTCGTGGCTGGCGTCGGTCGTGTGGACCGGTTCGACGATGGCGTCGGCCCGATGCTGGCGCGCCGGCTGGCGAAGGCCTCAGGGGTCCGCACGCTCGATTGCGGGGACCGCCTGGAGGATTTCACGGGAGACATCGCGCGCCTCAGGCCGGACATCGTGCTCATCGCGGACGCGGTCGATCTGAAGGCCGCGCCGGGCAGCATGGCGCTGCTCGCCGCGGACAAGCTGCCCGAGGACCTCAACAGCCACCGGGCGACGCTGAGGACCGCGATGGAGTACCTGAAGATGCGCACGCGCGCCGACGTGCTGCTGCTGGCGATCCAGCCCGCGCGCGTGGAGGACGGGGTCGGGCTGAGCCGCGAAGTGCAGGCGACGGTCAACCTGCTCGCCGACCTGTTCGAGGTGTGACGGGCACGGCGGCTGTCCGGCACCGCGGAGTCGGACGACGCGCCAGAGGATCCAGGGAACCGTCATGAACGAAGACGTGATGGTGTGGCTGCTCGCGTCGCCCGTTGTCGGCGCCATCCTTCTCTACCTGGCCCGTGGCCGCGTGCAGCAGGCGCTGGCCGTCGTGCTGCCGGCCGTCTACCTCGCGCTGGGCGCGACGCTGGTCGCCGGCGGGCGCACCGCGTTCCCCCTCCGGGCCGAGTTGTTCAACCTGCCCTGGCTCGACGAGGCGGGCGTGCTGCCGTTGAGGCTGGACGCCCTGTCGGCCGTCCTCCTGCTAGTCGTGCTCGTCGTGGGCCTGCTGGTGATGGTGTTCTCGATCCGCTACATGGGGCCGGACAACCGCGAGCACCCGGTCGTTGATGGCGAGGGCAATCACCGCTACTACGCCTTCCTCTCGCTGTTCATCGCCTCGATGATCGGCGTCGCGCTTGCGGGGAATCTCCTGGTGCTCTTCATCTTCTGGGAGTGCACGACCCTGTGCTCGTGGGTCCTCATCTCGCACCACGTGCACCAGCCCGTCTCGGTGCGGGCGGGATTCAAGGCGCTCGTGATGACGCACCTCGGCGGCGTGTTCCTGGTCGTCGCCCTGGCCATCGTGTTCGGGGTGACCGGCACCTTCGCGTTCGCCGCGATCGGGCAGCTCGCGCCCACGCCGCAGGCCATCGTCTTCCTGTGCCTGCTCGTGGCGGCGTCCGCCAAGTCGGCCCAGGTGCCGCTGTTCACCTGGCTCCCTGACGCGATGGCCGCGCCGACACCGGTGTCGGCCTACCTGCACGCGGCCGCGATGGTGAAGGCCGGCGTGTACCTGATGGCGCGCGTCATCCTGGAGACCGGCACGTTCCCCACCTGGACCGGGGCGCTGATGGCCGGCCTCGCGCTGGCGACGATGGGCGTGGGCCTCGTCTGCTACTTCTACCAAGACGACCTGAAGCGGTTCCTCGCCTACTCGACCATCGCGCAGCTCGGCTACATGATGCTGGGCCTCTCGCTCTTCATGCTGGGCTCGAAGACCGGCTACCGGGCGGGGGTGTTCCACCTGGCGTGCCACTCGGTCGCCAAGGCGCTGCTGTTCCTGTCGGTGGGCGTGATGGCGATGCGACTCGGTGTCAGGTCCATCTCGAAGATCTCCGGCCTCTACGCCCGGATGCCGGTGGCGGCGACGTGCTTCTTCATCGGCGTCCTGGCCGTTACCGGCATCCCGCCCTTCTCCTGCTTCTGGAGCAAGCTCATGCTCGTCGTCGGGATCATGGAGCTGTAGGGGCCGGCGATGTGGCTGATCTCGGTGCCGTACTACCTGGAGATCGTGCTCGGCTTCTTCTGGTTCCTGAAGGTGGGCCAGCGCCTGCTGTTCGGCGAGCCGTCCGAGGCGGTCCTCGCGATCGAGCCGGATTCGGCGGTGGCCGGAACCGGACTGGCGAACGGGGTGCTGATCGTGCTGGCGGCGCTGACCGTGCTGATGCCGCTCATCGTCTATCCGCTCGTGCAGGCCCTGTAGGGCGAGGCTTCAGCCTTGCCTCGCCGGGCGACCCTGCCCTTCGACAAGCTCAGGGCACCCTGAGCGAAGTCGATGGGTGAAGGGTCGCCCTACGAGATGAATGGCCGGTCTCGGGGGGTGTCATGGATCAGCCGTGGATGCTCGTCGGCGGATTCGCGCTGCTGCTCGTCGGGGCGCTCGTCACGTGGGTGCTCGGCGGCGCCGGCTGGCGCGCGGACGTCGCGCGGAAACTCGCGCTCGTCGTCGTGGTGGCCGCCGGGGCCTGCTTCGCGAGCGTGGCGGCGTCGGTGCTCGGTGGCCACGGCACGCTCGGTCCCGTCGTCGTCTGGCAGCCCTCGCTCATCAAGGCGTCGCTTGCGATCCGCGTGGACGCGCTGTCGGCGTTCTTCCTCCTCCTGATTTCCGGACTGTCGCTCTGCGCCACCTGGTTCGCCGTGGGCTACACGCGGAAGATGCCCCGTATCGGTGGCTTCTACCCGGCGCTGCTGCTCTTCATCTTCGGCATGGCCGGCGTGGTCGTGGTCGACGATTTCCTCTTCTTCTTCGTGCCGTGGGAGTTCATGGCGCTCAGCTCCTACCTGCTGGTCATCTTCCACAGGGAGAGGGCCGAGAGCCTGTCCGCCGGCTTCCGGTACTTCTTCGTCACGCATGCCGGGACGCTGGCCGCGCTCTTCGGCGTCACCATGCTGGTGGGACACGGCGGCGGAGGTTTCGGCTTCGAGGACATGGCCCGCGCGATGCCGGCGCTGCTCGCGGCGCGGCCGCTCCTGGCCCACACGGGCCTGCTCCTGATCCTGCTTGGCTTCCTGGTCAAGGCCGGGTGCTTCCCGTTCGGGATGTGGTGGCTGCCGGCCGCGCATCCCGCGGCGCCCGCGCCGGTGAGCGCGCTGCTGTCGGGCGCGATGATCAAGCTGGGGCTCTACGGGATCCTGCGCGTGTTCTTCGAGATCACGCCGTCCGGCCCCTGGTCGCTCGGGTGGGGGATGGTCGTGGCGGGGTTCGGCACGATGTCGCTCGTCGTCGGCACGCTCGCGGCGCTCGTGCAGAACGACGCGAAGCGGCTCCTGGCCTATTCGTCGATCGGGCAGGTCGGCTACATGCTGCTCGGCTTCGGCCTGGCGCTGGGGCTCGCGACCTCCGACCCGCCGCTCGCGGCGATCGCGCTCGTCGGCGGCCTGTTCCACCTGATGAACCACGCCGGTTTCAAGGCTCTGCTCTTCCTCAACGCGGGCACGTTCGAGCTGACGACCGGCGAGCGGGACCTGAACCGACTGGGAGGACTGAGCCAGGTCGTCCCGATCACGGCCACGTGCGCCGTCGTGGCCGCACTCTCGATTGCCGGGCTTCCGCCATTCAGCGGGTTCTCGAGCAAGTGGATCCTCTACCACGCGTCGGTGTGGGGCAGCCAGGGGGCGCGCCTCCCGTTCGTCTTCTTCGGCATGGCCGCGCTGATCACCTCCGCCGTCACGCTCGCGGTGCTGCTCAAGTTCCTCGGCGCGAGCATCTGGGGCGCCATGTCGCCGGCGGTCAAGCGCGCGGTCCCACCGAGAGAGCTGCCCTGGATCGGCGTCAGCCAGCTCGCGCTGGCGGCGTTNNTTCGGGTCCGGCCGGTGGAGCCTCGAGCTCCACGATCGCGGTGCGGTGGTCGGCCTCTGGGCGCCGCTGGTCGTGACGACCATCCTCGTGGCGGCGTTCGCCGTCGCCGTCTGGATCAGGCGGGCGGCTGGATCGAGGGAGAGGGTCGCGGCCACGTGGGCGTGCGGCTCCGACGTGGACGTCGAGCAACTGCGGTTCCGCGCGGCGCATTACTACACGCCGTTCAAGACGCTCGTCCGGCCACTGCTCATGTGGCCGCGAATGGCAGACTGGCGGCGTGCGTCGGTCGAGCGCGTCACGCCGCCGGCCGGGACGGTGACCGCCGTGCTCGATCCTGACAGGTGGGCGTACGTGCCGCTCGTCGCGTGGATGCTGGCCGGCCTCAGAAGGCTGGCCGGAAGCCGGGTCGGGCTGCCACAGGTCTACCCGGCGTGGAACCTGATCGGCCTCGCGCTGTCGTTCGTCATCCTGTGGCTGCTCTGGCGGTAGAAGGGGGTCGGGGTATGCCTGAGTCCGCCGCGCTGCTCGCCGCTCTGGCTTCGCATCTCGACGGAAGGCTTGTCGACAGCTTCCGGCTTGACCAATCCGGCGCGGTCGTGGCGACCGTTGTCGCGCAGGACCTGCGCGCGGCCGCCCGGTTCATCCACGAGGGGCTCGACGCCAGGTTCGTCATCAGCGCCGGGACCGACTGCCGGCCGGCGGGGCAGGGCTTCCGCGTCGATCACATCTTCTCGCAGGACCGGCGGAAGACGTGGATCGTCCTGCGCGCGTTCACCAGCGCGGAGGACCCGAAGGTCCCGTCGATCACGCCGGACGTCCGCGCGGCCGACTGGGCCGAGCGCGAGTTCCGGGACCTGCTGGGCATCGAGCCGGAGGGGCATCCGGACCCGCGCCGCCTGGTGCTCGCCGACGACTGGCCGGCGGGGCTCCACCCGCTGCGGCGCGACGTGCCGTACGACATCCACCCGGAGCCGGCGGCCGGCCAGGCCCAGCCGCTCGCGCCGCCGCCGGGGGACGCGGTGACGGTCCCGATCGGCCCCTTCTTCCCGGTCCTCGAGGAGCCGGTCTTCCTCAAGGTGTTCGCGGAAGGGGAGGAGGTCGTGGGGCTCGACTACCGCGGCTTCTTCAACCACCGCGGGATCGAGAAACTCGGCGACTCCAAGCTCACCTACAACGAGGTGCCGTTTCTCGCCGAGCGCATCTGCGGGATCTGCGGCTTCGTGCACTCGACGGCCTACGCGCAGGCGCTCGAGAACGCGGTGGGCGCGGAGGTGCCGCTGCGCGCGCGCTACATCCGCTCGATCGTGCTGGAGCTGGAGCGGATCCACAGCCACCTGCTGTGGCTCGGCATCGCCGGCCACATCCTCGGCTTCGACACCGTCCTGATGCAGACGTGGCGGATGCGGGAACCGGTGATGTGGCTGATGGAGCGCATCACCGGCAACCGGAAGTCCTACGGGATGAACCTCGTGGGCGGCGTCCGCCGGGACCTCCCGAGCGCCGAGCACCCCGAGATCGTCCGGGTCCTCGATCGGATCGAGCAGGAGTGGGTGAAAGTCATCGAGGCGGTCCTCGAGGATACGACGCTGCTGATGCGGCTCAGGAAGGTCGGCGTCCTGAGCACGCTCGACGCCCGCGAGCTCGGTTCGGTCGGCCCGACCGCCCGTGGCTCGAACCGCCCGATCGACACCCGTATCGACCACCCGTATGCGGCGTACGATCGGATCCCGGTACATGGCGTGTGGAAGGACTCGTGCGACGCGGCCGGGCGGACGCTGGTGCGGCTCGAGGAGACGCTGGAGTCGATCCGCCAGGTGAAGCAGCTGCTCGCCGAGATGCCGGACGGCCCGATCATGCTCGCCTTCGAAGAGGCGCTGCCGCCGGGGTGCGAGGGGATCTCGGCCGTCGAGGCGCCGCGCGGGGAGGTCATCCACTACGTGATGACGGGCGAGAACGCGCGTCCGTACCGCTGGCGCGTGCGCGCGCCGACCTACGCGAACCTGCAGGCGCTGGCCACGTCGCTGCGGGGGATGACCATCGCCGACGTGCCGATCACGCTTGGCAGCATGGATCCGTGCTTCTCGTGCACCGAGCGGATGCAGGTGGTGGACGTGCGATCGGGGGCGGTTCGGGTCTACAGCCCGGCCGAGCTGCGCGAGATGGCGCGGTCCGGGCGGGGCCGGGGAGGTGCGCGGTGAACAGGACCGCGATCGTCACGCTCGAGGCGTTCGCCTACCTGGCGCTGGTGATGTTCGCCTCGCCGCTCGTCGAAGGCGTGATGCGGAAGGTGAAGGCGATCGTCCACTCGCGCCAGGGGCCGCCGATCGTCCAACCCTATCTCGACCTCGCCAAGCTGCTCGTCAAGGAAGACGTGGTGAGCGACCCCGGCGTCGTCGCGCGCTTCGCGCCGCCGGCGGCTTTTGCGTGCGTGCTCGCGTCGGCGTTCTTCGTGCCGTTCGGCGTCGGCGCCCCGGCTGGCTCGGCCGGCGATCTTCTCGTGTTCATCTATCTGGTGACGCTTTCCACGGCATGCGTGATAGCCGCGGGACTCGCGCAGTCCAGCCCGTTCTCGCACCTCGGGAGCAGCCGCGAAATGATAATGCTCATCACGGCCGAGGCCGTCGTCGTGATGAGCCTGCTCG
>PMKG01000346.1 GCA_003157675.1 Acidobacteriota bacterium | reverse complement strand
CGCCCCGTTCGGCGACGCGACCGGATCGGGCGTGATCTTCGGCGCCACCGGCGGCGTGATGGAGTCGGCGCTCAGGACGGTCATCGAGCTGGTGACCGGACAGAAGGTCGAGAACCTCTTCGAGAACGCGAACATCGTCCCCGTCCGAGGGTTCGAGGGCGTGAAGTACGTGGAACTGCCGGTGCCGGAGGTCGCGCCGGAGGTGGCGCCGATCCTGAAGCACCTCATCCCGAGCTGGGACTTCCTGAAGGGGGCCACGCTGAAGGTGGCCGTCGCCCACGGGACCGCCAACGCCAAGAAGGTGATGGAGAACATCAAGGCCGGCGGCGAGTTCGCCCAGTGTCACTTCATCGAGTTCATGGCGTGCCCGGGAGGCTGCCTCGGCGGCGGCGGCCAGCCGATCCCGACCTCACCCGAGATCCGGAAAGCGCGCGCGAAGGCGATCTACGCGGAAGACGCCGGCTGCGAGGTGCGTAAGTCACACGAGAACCCGGCGGTGCTGAGGCTCTACGGCGAGTTCCTGACCGACGGGCCGTGCGGCCACCTGTCGCACAAGCTGCTGCACACGCACTACACGGCGCGCGGCAAGTTCATCGGGTAGAACAGGGCAGGATTCGGGAGTCGGGATTCGGGCACTATCACGCAGTCACACTGAGGGCGGGCCAGGGGGCCCGCCCTTTCCTTGTGTCGGTACGTAGGGCGGCCCTTCACCCCTCGACGTTGCTCGGGGTGCCCTGAGCGGGGGCGCGAAGCGTCCGAGTCGAAGGGCAGGGCTGCCGGACAACGCCGAGAGCCTTCTATCGCACCGTGAACCTCAGGTCTCGCGTGGCGTTCGCGCCGCCGGCCGACGCACTCACCGTCAACAGGTGCTCGCCGGGTTTCAACCGGTCGAGCGGCAGGACGATGGGGTAGTCGGCCGACCCCTCCGCCGTGAAGCGGCCGCCTTCGAGCACGTCCCTGCGTGAGAAGACCGGTGTCCCCGTCCCATCGAGGATCGACACCGCGACGTTGACCGCGCCGCCCGCTGTCACGCCGGGTCGATAGACGCGCAGGAAGGCCGTTACCTGCTGGTCGCGGTCGAACTCGCGCGCAGTCGTGGGCGAGGCGGGCAGGAGCGGCGCCAACCCGTTCTTCGGCGCGGCCACCAGGCCGTCGGCCACGCTGACGGTCATGCCCGACAACGACACTTTCCCCTTGGTGAAGTCGGGGACGTCGAGGTCGTAAAAGACGCTGCCGGTCTTGGCGTCGAGGCCGCTCTGTGCCGCCGCCCGCAATTGATAGCGCCCGGGCGGGAGGTCGAGGCGGGCGAGCAGTTCGAAGGCTACCGTCGGCGAGCGCGTCGGCCTCAGCGCGATGCGCGCGTTGAGACGCTGTGTGCTCTTCTGGTCCCCCTTGGGATCGTAGGCGTCCACGCGCAGCGTCACCTCCTCGACGACGCGCTCGTTGCCGGGCGGAGCGGCCTGGCGCAGCGCGACGACGATCGCCACGACTGCCTTCTTCGTGCCAGCGACCGCGAAGGGCGCGGCCGCCATCTGCATCGCGACGTCTCCCTTCGGCACGAGTGAGGCGAGCGCGGTCATCAGCGGCAGCGGTTTGGCCGCCGGCTTCTTCGATGCGGTCGCCGCGGTCGGTTCGAGATACCCGGTCCGGGCGCGAACCGTCAGGCTCTCGTCGCGGACCTTCACCTCGACCTTGCGGAACCGCCCCTCCTGCCGCGAGTTCGGCGACACGTAGCCGATCAGGTAGTACGTACTGTTCTCCCTGAAGATCTGAGCGATCTCCGGGCGCGGGTCGTTGGTGTCCACGACGGGGAAGCCGCCGGTGTTGGTGGCCAGCGCGCGGAGGAAGTCGAGCTTGTACGAGCTGGCTCCGGGCCACAGCCCCGCCGGGTCGATGGGGTAGACGTTGACGTTGGCGCGCTGGGCCGCGACGAACGTGTCGCGAATGGTGAGATAGACGTTGCGCAGGACACCCGCCGAGTCGTTGCCGTCCGAGAGGCTCTGGCGGATCCCGATGTCCTCCATATTCATCGGGATCCCCTCGCTGATGAGCACGAGTGCCTTCCGGCGGTTCGGCAATTCGCCCAGGTAGTCGGCGAGGTTCTTGAGCAATCCGGTCAGCCGTTCGTAGGCAAGTCTGGCTCGGAAGGCCACCGCGCCGGCATCCTCTCCACTGAGCCTATAAGGCGCCCCGCCCTGGAAGCGGGCGATAGACTCGTGAAGCCGCGCGCGGTCGGTGGTGAAATCCTGTCCGGCATCCTGCGACATGGGGAAGACGACGGCCGCGAGGTCGCGCGAGCCCAGGCGGTCCACCAGCATGTCGGCCAGTTCCCTGGCGCGTTGGATCGGGGCAGGACGATCGCGGTCCACCAGCGTGTCGGGCAGTTGCCCGGTGCGCGGGATCTCGTCCGGACCATTCGGGATCACCTTCATTTCCAGCGCGTCGTCCATCACGATGGTGAGGATTCGCCGGTCGCTGAGGTCGTCGTTGCGCCGGACGTCGGGCGGGACGTCGTTGACCCAAGGCGCCGAGGCCGTCACCACCGTGTCGGGCAGATCGACGGCGCTGAAGGTCTGGATCTCGACCGGCCGGCCATCCTCAGTCACCGTGAAATCGCCGACCGTCAGGCCGCGCACCGGCTGGCGGTCCTTGTCGAGCACGGAGACGTCGAGCGTGACGAGCTCGATGCCGGTCTGGAACTTGGGCGGGGGCTGGGCCTGCCGGGCGCCGACGTCGAACGGGCCGAACGCCGCGAATGATACCGCGATGACGGCGAGGACGCGCGACGAAGGACGCCTCATGGCAGCGCAGTATACCAGCGCTGGGACTGCAGGGGTCGGAGCGGTTAATTACAGAATCGAAACTCGAGGACCTGCTGCCAAGAAGACCGCTCCGACCCCTCTGGTTGATGGAGCCG
>PMKG01000288.1 GCA_003157675.1 Acidobacteriota bacterium | reverse complement strand
CGTGGGCACCCACGTCTGGGGATTCGAGACGCAAGGGGTGACGCCGGACATCGTCACGCTCGGCAAGCCAATCGGCAACGGGTTCCCGCTCGGGGCCGTCGTCACGACGCCCGAGATCGCCGAGGCGTTCGACAACGGGATGGAGTATTTCAACACGTTCGGCGGCACGCAGGCGGCGTCGGCGGCGGGGTTGGCCGTGCTGGACGTGATGCAGGACGAGAAGCTCCAGGCGCACGCGCTCGACGTCGGCGCGCGGCTGAAGGGCGGCTTGTCGGAGCTCGCGAGGGACTTCCCCATCGTCGGCGACGTGCGGGGCCTCGGGCTGTTCATTGGCGTCGAACTGGTCGAGGACCGCAAGTCGCTGCGCCCGGCGGCACGTCAGGCCGGCTACGTCATCAACCGGTTGAAAGACCGCGGCGTGCTCGTCAGCACCGACGGCCCGCTGCACAATGTGATCAAGATCAAGCCGCCGCTACCCTTCTCCGCTCAGGATGCAGATTGGCTCGTTTCGGCGCTGCGGGAAACGCTGGCAGAAGACGGGGCAAGGCCGTAACAGGCTGATGGCTGAAGGCGACGTCACGCGTGTCACGTCGTGTGTAGGGCGGGCGTTCCCTGGCCTGAGCGAAGTCGAANNCCTGAAGGGTCGCCCTACAACGGACCGTCTGTAGGGCGAGCCTTCCCTGGCCTGAGCGAAGTCGAAGGCAGGCCTGCCTCGCGGCTCGTTCGGCCTACACGCTCCGAGCATGCTCCGCGAGAGCCGGGATCACTCCCGGAGTCGAGGCCGCTCCGCTTTCTGTCGGTATAGCTCTCGGCGACCGCGACAGATTCGGCGTCGAAGCGAAGACCGGCCTCGCCAGGGGCGTCGGACACCCCCCGCTAGGCGGAAGGCTCTTCCTTTTCCGGGGAGGGCTTGGACGCTTTTCTCTCTAGCTTCTCGGCCTTTTTCTTCTTCTTTTCGAGCTCTTTCTTGCGTTTCTCGAACTGGTAGTTCTGTCTTGCCACGTGGTTCCTTTCGAAAGTGTTACTCCATACGATACCCGACCCAGCCCTTGCACCGCACGTTCGTTTGGGCTGGGCCCCTTTCAGCCCTTGTCCTGGCCCCGCTCCCGAGCCCGTTGCCAGCGGCGAATCCGCGTCCGCGCCCACAAATAGTGCGCGGCCGTCGAGGCGCGGAGGTAGTCGCTGAGCGTCCACGACGGCCCCGTCCACGAGAACCGTCCCAGCGTCACCAGGTCGGCATCGGGCAATCGGCGGATGAGAACGACCACCTGCTGGTGGTAAGAGCGGTAGTCCGACAGGACCGCGCGCAGTGAGCGCCGGCGGTGCTTGCGGTAGATCATCGCGTTCAGCCGCGGCAGGTCGCGCAGCGTGTAGCCGGGCGCCGGCATCGCGGGCTTCTCGCCGCGCAGGCCGGCGGCATACCAGTCCAGGTTCATCCGCTGCCACTCGACCAGGTGCGCGAGGATGTCTTTCACGGACCACCCGCCGCGCGTGACGCCGTCCTTCGTCATCTGACGGGGCGATAGTCCCGCCAGGACGTCGTCGAGCGCTGTGCGCTCGCGTTCGATCTCCCTCAGTAGTTCGGTCTTGCGAAGTCGCTTGCCCATTCTTCGGCCTTCGCGCTCTCACTGGAGGATCGCGGCACGACTGTACCTGAGTCGCCGCGGTGTGCAGATGGCGAACCCCGTCGTCCGCGCCAGGTCGAGCGAGTCCTGCCACTGCCGCTCACGGACATGAAGCCGCGGCTCGACGAGCAGGAAGCGTCCGTTGGCCCGCAGCGTCTTCCGGAGTGTCACGAGGAAGTCCTTCTGGTCCGGCACCTCGTGCAGCATCCACATCGCCAGAATGACGTCGTACCGGTCCGGGGCCGCCCAGTCCGCGTCGGTGACGAGGCGCAAGCCGACGCGGTCCGCCAGGCCTTCGCGTCTCGCCCGCCTCGCCGCCCCCTCGAGCATCTTCGGCTGGAGATCGACGCCCGTCACCCGCCCGGTCGGGCCGACCAGATGCGCCAACGGGATGGTGAAGTACCCCATGCCACAGCCGATGTCCAGGCACGAGTCGCCGGGAGCGACCAGCGATTCGATCACCGGCCCGGTAGGCTGGAACAGCCGCCGCAGCCGGTGGTCGGCGAAGTACATCAGCCACCAGGGGCAGACGGATGTTCGATGTGTCTCGTGTACCGTGCCTGGCATCTGACTGGTTCCCCTCTCCATCGCAGGAACCGACCGAGTCCACGGCAGAGCGGCGTCTCGCGCGAGGCAACCCTGCCCTTCGGCAAGCTCAGGGCACCCCGAGCAACACCGAGGGGTGAAGGGTCGCCCTACAACAGGTGCGCGATCCCTCGTCCCTCGCCCCTACGTCCTGACCGCTGTGTTGATCGCCCCCTGTCCCGCATCGCGGAACGCGCGAGAGACGCCGCCCACGCCGAGCTTCACACCACCGAAGATCCGCGAGACGAGGAGCACCCCCTCGAGGTCGTGCTTCTTCAGGAGTTCCAGCAGCACGCGGCCCGGATGCCCGACTTCCCCATCGTCCTTCGAGGTTTCGACGATGGCGCCGGCAGCGTCGCGACAGCGGTACGCCCAGCAGTGGTGAACGGCCTTGCGGTAGTCGCGGCGGCGCGTCTTGAGCAGCGCATCCATGTCGGCCGGCGAGACGAGCGGGGCGAGCAGCGCGTAGAAGCGGGAGCGTTCGGCGGTCAGGGAGAATTCGGACGGTCGGTCGATGCGCACGGGGTAGGAGGATAGCACGGGGCCCGACCGGAGGGGCTGGTCCTGGAGAGTCGAACGACCGATACACCTTGACGGGCGGGACCGTACGGTCGCGAATAGAGGACTCCGTCTGACCGAGGGGGTGACCGGTGACCGACGAACCGTTTGTCGACTACTACGACCTCTTGCAACTCAGCCCCAACGCGGACGAGGACACCATCGACCGGGTCTTTCGCCATCTGGCCAAGAAGTGTCACCCGGACATAGGCGAAGCGAGCGACGAAACCAGATTCCGCAGGCTGACCAGGGCCCGGGCGATCCTCGGCGACCCCGAAACACGGGCCGGGTACGACGCGAAATACCAGGAATACTGGAATCGCAAATGGAAGCTGGCATCGGAGGCGACGCATGGCACTGCGTTCGCTGAAGACACCGCCACCAGGCAGAGGATCCTGTCGCTGCTCTACGTGCAGCGGCGGACCGACATGCGGATGCCCGGCCTCGGCGAGTACGAGATCTCCCGTCTGCTTCGCACGCCGGTTGAAATGGTGGAGTTCCACCTGTGGTATTTGCGCGAAAAACGGCTGGTCTACCGCCTCGATACGGGCCAGTTGGCGATCAGCGCGCTTGGCGTCGACCGGATCGAGCGCGACCAGTTGCACATCAGCGACGATCGACTCCTCTCGACGGGGAGCGCCGGCATGCCCCCCGGAGGCTGGGGCGCAGCGGACGCCGCGCCGTCCAGCGGGGCCCTCGAGGACGGGCAGCGGGCGTAAGGAAGGCTGCCGCCTCCGCCCGCGCCTCTCCCCCCGCCGGTTGTCGTGACGCGCCGTTCGGGCGCCCTTGGCGGACGTTCACACTACTTCTCCCAGTGGTACCGGTGCAGGCTGAGGGCCCGGGCCGTCCTGCGCGGCAGTCGCTCAGCGACGAGGCCCGCCAGGGTGCCGCCAACCTTCGCGAGGTTGTAGAGGACGTACCTCGGAAGCGACAGCGGATGATCGCGCACGATTTAGCTCGCCTCGCCAGGGACATAACTCGCGGCCATCGCCGCGGTTCTTGCGAGTCCGTGCTCCGGGAAAATCACCTTCAGCGAGCAGGAGCTGTCGAAGTAGCGCCGGAAGCAGTCGGAGAGCGAGTAGTCGTGGGAGTGAATGACGACCGACTCCGGCTGGTAGACCACCGCGTGGCCGGCCGCAATCACGTCGCGGGAGAACTGCTGGTCCTCGCTCATGATCAGGGCTTCGTCGAACGGATGTCTGAGCAGGGCGTCCCGCCGGATCGCGGCGCAGACGTTCGAGAAGAACACATCCTCCAGTGTGAGCGGGGCGTCGCCGCGTCGCTCCCGCCGCACCGGCGGGCCCGGCGGGAATCGCCACTGCAGGAAGAACCGTTCCATCGGGTTGGCATCCGCGCGCGGGACCTGCCGCGAGTAGCTCGCGACGACCTGCGGGTCGGCGAAGGGGGCCAGAAGCGCAGCGAGCCACTTGGCCCGGCGCCTTCGATCTCATGGCCAACCTGTGTAGTGGCAAGCGTTTTGCAGTAGACACGGCTCAGGTCTGCCGCTCTTGTCGCAAGGCGGTCGCCGAGATGGGGAGCCGAAAGATATGACACTCACTGCGCTCAGGCGGGATACGAGAGGCGCGGTACTCGTCGAGTTCGCCGTGGTAGCGATGGTGCTCCTGGTGCTGGTGTTCGGGATGGTCGAATACGGACTGCTGATCAGCGAGCGGCTGGCGATCCAGCAGGCCGCGCGCGAGGGAGCACGCAGCGCGGCCATCGGCGAGACGACATCCACCGTCACGACCAAGGTCCTGAACAGTGCTCCCAGTGTCCCAATCACCTCCTCGAACGTCACCCTCGAGAAGCAGACCGGCTCCGGCGGTTGGGGGTCGCTCGGGAACACGACAGATGGCACGCAGAACAACGCGGCGTTTGGCGACTATGTCCGCGTGACGGTGAGATTCAACCACTCCTGGGTCACCAAGCTTTTCTCTACTTCACCGACCGTGGACACGGCGCAGATGGTCTCCCGTCGAGAGTAGCCGCTGCGGAGGATGATCATGATCAGGCCTGCAAATCGCCGCGCCGGTCAGCGCGGCAGCGTCCTCGTCCTGGTGGCGGTCATGATGGTGGCGCTGACCGCCCTGGCGGCCCTCGTCATCGACCTGGGCGTGTTCTACGTCGCAGCGCAGCAGGCCCAGAACGTGGCGGACGCGGCCGCGCTGGCA
Source organism: Acidobacteriota bacterium (assembly GCA_003157675.1). GTDB lineage: Bacteria > Acidobacteriota > Vicinamibacteria > Vicinamibacterales > Fen-181 > FEN-299. Next base: position 1,122 of record PMKG01000288.1, on the reverse strand, counting down.
GGCGTCGGAAAGCTGCGGGAGGGCATGTCCCTCACGGCGGCGTCGGCAGAGGCCGTCAACGTGGCCTCGAAGAACAGCGTCCTGGGAACCCCCGTGACGCTGGCCTCGAGCGACGTGGTCGTGGGCGCGTGGAACAGCGTCACGAAGACCGTGGTGGCTTGGGACCCGACGGCGACACAGGTGGCGGTGCAGGCGACTGTGAGACGCACGACCGACGCGCCGAATGGGCCGGTGCCCACCTTCTTCGCAAGGGTCCTGGGCATCACGTCCATGAACTTGACCAGGACGGCCGTCGCCGGCCTCTTCGTGGACCAGCGGCCGCGGAGCTCCGTCAGCCTGATGATCGTGCAGGATGGATCGAGTTCCTTTCAGTCCGCATGGAGCCAGGCAATCTCGGCCGACACCGGCCTTCTCAACCTGATCAACGGCGTGGCCATGACTGGTGACGCCGCGGGCATGGTCGTGTTCAACGCCACCATTTCGTCGAGCTACCTGAACAGCGCCGGGTTGTGGGCCGGCACTTACGGCTACCGGAACTACCCCTCGGCAAACGCCGGGATCAAGTACACCACGAATTCGAGCGGAGCACTGCAGAAGACGACCGTGACCGGCACCCCGAGTTCGAGCGGAACCATTGCGGAGATGTCCGGGCCCCTCACCGTGTTCGGCACCGCACATTCCAGCTCGCTCCCCACGGCGCTCAGCAATGCATCGCAGCTCCTCACGAACGGGCAGGCGTGGGGTGACACCGACACGTCGGCGGGCCTGAACTATGCCATCGACAAGCTGCAGGCGGGGGCCGCGAGCGGCAGTGAACAGGTGATCGTGCTCGTCAGCGACGGCATGCCCCACTCGGTGGACGGAACGTCCCAGACGAATGCCTTCATTGCGGCCGCCAATGCGTCCCCCGACCGGGCCCAGAGTCTTGGGATCAAGATTCACACCGTGACGCTCGAAGGCAGCGGGGGCGTCAACTACAGCTTCAACGAAGGCCTGATTCGCAACGGAGGCTACGCCTTCCGCTCCGCGAATGCCAACCAGCTCTTCCAGACACTGATCGCCGTCGGGGCGGTGGAGTTCGGACGTCCGACTATCGTGAAGTAGGCGCCTTACAATTCCGTT
>PMKG01000467.1 GCA_003157675.1 Acidobacteriota bacterium | reverse complement strand
CAGCCGTGATGTACGGCTGGCCGACCTGGTCGAGCGTCAGTCGCGTCTTGTACGGAGTGGTCGTCGCGCCCTTGACGTCGACCGCCCCGAGGTACTCGTTCTTCCGGAGGTCGGTGACGAGCGCGCCCACCCGCTTCTCGGGCGGCAGCCGTGCCGGATCAGGCGTGAGGCGCGCCGTCAGTGCCTGGCCTGCCAGCACCCGCTCGTCGTCGATCGCGAAGATGCTGTACTTGTCCTATTCGTAGGCGCTGAAGGCCAGGCGTCCGGCCTTCGGCGCGTACGAGATCGCCGGGCTGATGCCGGTGATGCCGCCGACGCCCGTCGCGATATCGGTGACCTGCGCCAGCCGGCCGGTCGCGATTGACACCCGGTAGATGTCGCTGACGCCCGAGCGGTCCGACACGAACAGGAGCTCTCCCTCGGCGATCCATTGCGGGTTGATGTTCTTCCCCTCGGCGGCGCCATCCACGCCTCGAATCGCGCCGGTCCCTACGTCGAGCAGCGCGATCTGATACGCCCCGGGCGCGCAGTCGTCCAGGTGTGTGGTGTACCTGTCCGTCACGAACGCGATCGTCCGTCCGTCGGGCGACCAGACCGGCTGCAGGTCCGCGTAGGCGTCATCGGTCAGCCGACGCGTCGTCCTCGTCGTGAGGTCGAGGACGAACAGGTCGGTGACGCCGTCGTGAAGGGCCGAGAACACGATGGCCCGTCCATCGGGCGCCCAGGAGGGGCTGAAGATCTCGCCGACGGCCGGAAACGGGACCTCCTGCTCGGTCCGGCCCGAGTCCGCGTCGATCACGGCCAGGTGGGCCGTGCCGCCGTGGACGACGGCGAGCACGAACCGGCGGCCGTCGGGCGACCAGGCGCCGGCCGAGTTGATCGTCTGCAGGCTGCTGAAGTGCGGGTCCACGGCCGTGTTGGTCACCTTGCGGACGATCCGGCCGCTGGAGGCGTCGGCCAAGAACAGGTCGATCGACAGCAGGCCCCGCTGCGACAGGAACATCAGCCGCCGGCCGTCCGGGCTGAGTGACGGCGAGATGTTGTAGGTCGAGAGCGCGTTCGGGTCGCGCTCGATCGCCCGGCCGTAATCGGTGAGGGGACGGGTCTGCCTCCGCACGACGGCCGCGTTCTCGCGCAGCGCGGCGTGCCACTGCTTCGATAGCTCCGTCAGGTCGACGCCGAGCACGACGCGGATCGCCGCCTCTGCATCGCCGCCGAGAGCGGCGGTCCGGAACACCGGGCCCACGATGTCGTCACCGTAGCGCCCGGTGAGATAGGCCCAGAACGCCTGACCCCACCGATACGGGAAGTAGCGGGGCTTGCCGAGTTCGTGGATCGACGGCAGGCGCTCGCCGGCCGCCGCGTCGCGCATCCACATCGCGGTGAGCGGATCATCGGCCCCGATCGACAGGTACTCGGCCAGGCCTTCGAGGAACCACAGCGGCAGGTGATCGATCGCCGCGTCGCCGCCCGACAGGTGGTGGATCCCCGCGGTGCCGATGTCGAACTGGAAGGCGTGCACCAGTTCGTGGCCGATGACGTGGTCGCTCTCGGCGAGCGAGGCTCCGATCGGCAGCACGATGCGGCGTTTGAATCGCTCGGTGACGCCGCCGGTGCCTTCGCCCAGCTCACCCTCGATGACGTTGGTCTGCTCGAATTCCGGGTGGCTGCCGTAGATGATGAGCGGCTGGCGGTCGACGAGCGTGTGCGCGAAGATCCTCGAAAGCCTCGCGTACCATCGCTCCGCCATCCGCGCCGCCTGGCCGGCGGCCGCTCGCTCGGCCGGATAGAAATAGATGTCGAAGTGAGCGGTGCGCATCACTTCGAACTGGAACGTCTTGTACTGGATCTTGTTGCGGCCCAAGTACTGCGCCCCCGCCGGCTGGGCGACGACGAAGGCCAGCGCCGCCATCGCCAGCACCGCTCGCCAGGCGCGCGCCGGTCTCATTCCCGTGGGCCGGGGTCCAGGGGGTGGCTGGTGATCGCGAAGAGGTCGACGCGCCGGCCCCCGATCAGGTGCTCCTGGATGATCCGCTCGAGCACCGGCGGCGTGCAGGAGTGGTACCAGGTGCCCTCGGGATAAACCACGGCGATCGGCCCCTGCACGCAGACGCGCAGACAGCCGGCCTTGGTCCGGTAAATCAAGGGTTCCGGGCCGGCGAGCTTGAGCTCGTTCAACCGGCGTTTGAGATAATCCCAGGCCGCCAGACCGGCCTCGGCGGTCGCGCACTTCGGCTCGGTTTGGTCGGCGCACAGAAAGATGTGGCGGCGGAATTTTCCGATGCCGAGCGTCTCAACAATGGTATGCAACTCTGTTTTCATGATCATATTCCTGCTCTGGATCGCAATCGTTCGACGCAGCGGATTAAGATTAGGATGACGCTGACGATTAGGACATGCCAAAGTTCAAGTCGAAAACGTCAGGCCAATCACCCCGGCGATGGCGATGAAGCCGCCGATGATTTCACGCGCGGAAATCCTTTCGCCTTCAAAAATGCGCGCCAG
>PMKG01000355.1 GCA_003157675.1 Acidobacteriota bacterium | reverse complement strand
GCCAGATCGCCAGATCGCACGATTCTCCGTCGGCCATCCTGGGGGATTTATGGTCTCTCGCACCGTCACCGTCTGCAACCAGCTCGGGATGCACGCCCGGGCCGCCGCCCGGTTCGTGCACACGGCCGGCGCGTTCGAGTCCCGCGTGCGCGTGAGCCGGGGAAGCCGCGTCATGGACGGCAAGAGCATCATGGGCGTCCTGCTGCTCGCCGCCGCCAGGGGGGCGGACATTCTCATCTCCGCCGACGGCGCCGACGAGGCCGCGGCGCTCGAAGCCCTGTGCCAGCTCGTCGAATCCGGGTTCGGTGAGGAGCCGTGCACCGTCTGACGGGCATCGGCGTGTCCCCCGGCGTGGTCGTCGGCCGGGCCGTTCTGCTCCTGCAGAACCCGCTGGTGATTCGCTTTCCCGTCAGGCCCGAGCAGGTCCCGGTCGAGCTCGCGCGCCTCGACGAGGCCCGGGAGCGATCCCGCCGCGAACTCCTCGACATCAAGTCGCGCATCGCGCGCACCGCCGCGCCGGATCTGGGCTACCTCTTCGAGGCGCAGTTGCTGATGCTCGACGACCCGATGCTGGTGACCCGGGCGCGGGACCTCATCGCCGCCGAGCACGTCAACGCCGAGTGGGCGGTCCAGCAGGCGTTCGAGGAGCTGGCGACCATCTTCGACACGGCGCAGGATGCCTACCTCCGCGAGCGCCGGGGCGACGTGGCCGACGTCGTCGGCCGGCTGCGCATGAACCTCGGCCGGCTGCGAGGCCGCGGCGCCGACCTGTTCGCCGACGTGGAAGCGGGGACGGTCCTCATCGCCGACCAGCTCACCCCGTCGATGGCGGCGCAGGTGGACTGGCAGAAAATCCTCGGCTTCGCCACCGACGGCGGCAGCCCGACCCATCACACCGCCATCCTCGCCCGGTCGCTCCACGTCCCGGCCGTGGTGGGCCTCGGGTCGGTGACGGGCCGCATCCCCCCCGGCGTCATGGTGGCCATCGACGGCAGCAGCGGCGTCGTCCTGATCGACCCGCCCGACGAGGTCGTCGAGGAGGCGAAGAGCCGGACGACGCCGAGAGTTCGAGCCAGTGACCACAACATCGGGCGGGAGGCCTCGCCGGCCGTCACCGCGGACGGCGCCGTCATCGCCCTCGAGGCCAACATCGAGCTGCCCGCCGACATGGCGGCGGCCCGGTCCGCCGGCGCCACCGGCATCGGCCTGTACCGCTCGGAGTTTCTGCTGGCGACGACGTCGGGCGCGGCGCTCACCGAGGAGTCGCAGTTCGAGGCCTACCGCGCGCTCGTCGAAGGGATGGCGCCGGCTGCGGTCACCGTGCGGACGTTCGACGTCGACGACAGCCAGCTGCAGCCGTGGGCGACGGGCACCGGCACGGCGATGGGCGCCCCGCGCGGCGTCGGAGCCGGCGGGGCCCTCGGACTGCGGGCCGTGCGGCTGAGCCTGGTGATGCCCGAGCTGTTCAGGGTGCAGTTGCGGGCCCTGCTGAGGGCCAGCAGGCACGGCCGGCTCCGGATCATGTTTCCGTTCGTCTCGGGGGTGGAGGACCTCCGGACGGCGCGGGCCGCCCTGCGCCAGGTCGCCGACGAACTGGCGGCGCGCGGCGAGCCGATCGACGCGCTGCCCCCGGTCGGCGTGATGATCGAGATCCCTTCGGCGGCGGTCACCGCCGACCTGCTGGCCCGGGAGGCGGACTTCTTCAGCATCGGCACGAACGATCTCATCCAGTACCTGCTGGCTGTCGACCGGACCGACGCGCGCGTGTCGCGGCTGTTCGAGCCGCTGCACCCCGCGGTCCTCCGGACGCTGCGCCACGTCATTCGCGCGGCCGCCCGCCGGCATCTTTCCGTCTCGCTGTGCGGCGAGATGGCCGCCGATCCCGTCATCCTGCCGCTGCTCATCGGCCTGGGGCTGACCAGCTTCAGCATGAGCCCGGCGGCGATCGCGGTCGCCCGGGGCGTGGTGGAACGGCTCGACAGCGCGGCGGCCGCCCGGCTGGCCGCCCGCGTCATGCGGCAGGCCACGGTGGCCGGCGTCGAGCGCTGCCTCGCTCGGGAGCCCGTGCGTTCACTGGCAGGTGCAGGCCGGGACCCCGACGCCCGGCAGGGGAGCCACGAGTGAGTCACGCTGATTACACGAGAGTGGAGAAGCCCTGGGGCTACGAGCTGCACTGGGCGAAGACCGACCGGTACGTCGGCAAGATCCTGCACGTCAACGCGGGACACGCGCTGAGCCTGCAGTACCACAATCGCAAGGAGGAGACGATCCTCCTGTGGTCCGGCCGGCTCCTCTTCGAGATCGAGCGGGAGGGCGCGCTGGCGCGGATCGAGATGAAGCCCGGCGACCGCGTGCACGTCGCGCCGAAGACGGTGCACCGGATGACGGCGATCGACAACTGCGACATCTTCGAGGTCTCGACGCCGGAGCTCGACGACGTGGTGCGGCTGGAAGATCGGTACGGCCGGGAAGACGCGCAGCGCTGAGGCNNGGATTCGGGATTGCGGTCGAGCAACTCCGCCCCTTTCACATTCGAGGACTGTATGCAATTGAGAACCCTCGCGATCGGCTTTGCGCTGTGTCTGTGCTCGTTCGTCGTCATGCACGCGGCGCCTCGGAATCAGCGGCCGGGCCAGCCGCCCGCCACGACGGCGGGCCAGGCAGCAGGCCAGGCCCAGGCACGCTCCGGGCAGGCGCCGGCCGGGGCCGGCCAGGAACGGCCGAAACTCCCGGCCCGAACGCTTCCCGCCTCCGAAGGGCCGCCCGAGTACGGCCCGGCCAGGGGCACGCTTCTCATCGTCGGCGGCGGCGCCACCGACGGCACCGGCATCATGGAGAAATTCATCGAGCTGGCCGGGGGCAAGGAGAAGAAGTTCATCGTCGTGCCCACGGCCGGCGGCAACAAGAACCCGGACGGCACGTGGCGCGAGTACAAGGAAGAGCAGGTCATCGCATCGTGGTTGAAGCGCGGCGTGACAAACGTGAAGATGCTCCACACGCACGACCCGAAGGTGGCCGACACCGAAGCGTTCGTGAAGGACCTGCGCGAGGCCGATGCCGTGTGGTTCGACGGCGGGCGGCAGTGGAACATCGTCGATTCGTACGCCGGCACGCTGACCGAACGGGAGTTCCACAAGGTGCTCGAGCGCGGCGGCGTGATCGGCGGCAGTTCGGCGGGCGCCACCATCCAGGGCGAGTACCTGGCCAGGGGCGACACCGCGGGCGCCGGCATCATGATGACCGACGAAAAGAACCACCAGCGCGGCTTCGCGTTCCTGCGGAAGTCGGCGATCGACCAGCACAACAACACGCGGCAGCGGTGGGACGATCTCGACCAGGTGATCGAGAAGATGCCGAACCTGCTCGGCATCGGCCTCTCGGAGGGCACCGCGATCATCGTCAAGGGCGACACCTTCGAGGTGATGGGCAAGTGGAAGGTCGCCGTCCACGATAACCAGCGGCTCTACCAGCCGTGGGAGAAGCCGTTCTACGTCCTGCAGGCGGGCGACGTCTACGACATGAAGGCGCGGCGGATCATCAAGCTGGGGATCGGGGCGACGCCGACTGCGCCGAGACAGCCGCCGCAGGGTGAGAGGGAACGGTAGCGGGGGAGCGAGGAGTTAGGATTCGGGATCCAGGATTCAGGGATACGGCCCCAAGCCGTTGAGACACGGGTTCGAATCCCCAACGGGTTTGTCCGAGAAGTTGGGCGGGCTGCTTCGGCGGGCGGCGTAGCCAGCTGGAGCGGGCCGTCCTGGTCCGCCCCCAACTCCGCCTGCGGGGATTCACGAACGAGCCGAGCGCCGGGATCGACTCTTCCGCCCGGTCATTCCTAGGCGGCGCTTGCTAGACGCCGGCGTGATCGGAGAAGCAGGA
>PMKG01000383.1 GCA_003157675.1 Acidobacteriota bacterium | reverse complement strand
ATCATCCAGCAGATCAACCACGGCATCTCGACCGGCGCCCTCTTCCTCATCGTGGGCATCGTCTACGAGCGGCGCCACACGCGCCAGATCTCGGAGTACGGCGGGCTGGCGAGCGTGATGCCGGTCTACGCGGCGATCTTCGGCGTGATGATGCTCTCGTCGATCGGCCTGCCGGCCCTCAACGGGTTCATCGGCGAGTTCCTGATCCTCCAGGGCGTCTTCACGGTCAACCGCCTGTGGGCGGCCGTGGCGGCGACCGGCATCGTCCTGGGCGCGGCTTACATGCTGTGGCTCTACCAGCGCACGATGTTCGGCAAGGTCGAGAACCCGAAGAACGAGCACCTCCACGACCTCAACCTGCGCGAGGTGGTGACGTTCGTGCCGCTCATCATCATGGCCGTCTGGATCGGCATCTACCCGACTCCGTTCCTGGACCGGCTGAACACGTCGGTGGACCGGGTCATCGCCCGGGTGAGCCCGCAGTACCTGCAGCAGAACGCGACGGCCAAGCCGGCCGACTGCGACCAGAAGGCGCCCGCGTCCAAGTGGCAGACGGCCACGTGCGGCCCGGACGACGCCGCGCCGGCCGGGGGCGTAACCGGCACCGTGCCGGCCGACGCGCCGTCGAAGGCCGCGCCCGCCAGGGCGCCGGCTCCTCCAGGAGCGCCGAAGGTGCCTGAGCCCGCTGCCGCGCCCGCCAAGGCGACGGGAGGACGGTGATGCCAGGGGGTTATTCGCCCAGCGATTTCGCCGCGCTGACGCCGGAATTCGTGCTGACCGGCGTCGCGCTGCTCGTCCTGCTCCTCGACGCGTTCGTGCCGAGGGCGCGTCACGGCATGATCGCCTGGATTTCGCTCGCCGGCCTCGCGCTGACCGCGGTGACGCTGATTCCGTACGCCGGCGCGCACACGACGGCCGTCCGCGGCATGATCGCGGTCGACGGATTCGCCACCTTCTTCCAGTTCCTCTTTCTGTTCGCGGCCGGCCTGACGATCCTGATGTCGCCGCGCTACCTGCAGGTCGAGGGCGCCCGGCCGGGGACCTACTACTTCCTGGTGCTGTCCGCCACGCTCGGCATGATGTTCATGGCGAGCGCCCTCGATCTCGTGACGATCTTCATCGGCCTCGAGACGATGGCGATCTCGTTCTACATCCTGGCGGGGTTCATCAAGCCCAACCGGCGGTCGAACGAGGCCGCCGTGAAGTACCTGCTGCTCGGCACCTTCTCCCTCGGCCTGCTGCTCTACGGGATGTCGATCCTGTACGGCCTGACGGCGACGACCAACCTGCGGACGATCGCCACGCTGCTGGCCGGTGAGTCCCACCACCCCTGGCTGCCGCTGGGCGTGATTCTCGTGGTGGCCGGGATCGGGTTCAAGATCGCCGCGGTGCCGTTCCACATGTGGGCGCCGGACGTGTACGAAGGCGCCCCGACGCCGATCACGGCGTTCCTGTCGGTGGGCTCGAAGGCGGCGTCGTTCGCGATGCTGTTCCGGATCTTTTTCGAGGGGCTCCCCGCGGTGAACGAGCAGTGGGGCGTGCTCTTCTACGCACTGGCGATCCTGACGATGACGGTCGGGAACATCGCCGCGCTGACGCAGAGCAACATCAAGCGGCTGCTGGCGTACTCCTCGATCGCCCACGCCGGCTACCTGCTGATCGCCATCGTGGCGGCGACCCGGGTGCCGCAAGTCGGCATCAAGGCCGCGCTCATCTACCTCGTGGTCTACGCCTTCATGCAGTTCGGCGCCTTCGCCGTCGTCACGCTGCTGCGGCGCCAGGACGTGATCGGCGAGGAGTTGAAGGACCTGAGCGGCCTCTTCCAGCGCAGCCCGCTGGCCGGGACGGCGATGCTGCTGTTCATGCTGTCGCTCGGCGGCATCCCGCCGACGGCCGGGTTCTGGGGCAAGTTCTGGCTGTTCAGCGCCGCGATCGACGGCGGGTACTACTGGCTGGCGGTGATCGGCGTGCTCAACAGCGCCGTGTCCCTCTACTATTACCTCCGCGTCGTCGTCTTCATGTGGTTCAAGGGGGAGCCGACCGGGTCCGAGCCGGTCATCTCGCCCTCGATGGCCGTCCTGCTGGCGATCACGGTCGTCGGGACGATCGTGATCGGAATCTACCCGCGCCCGCTGTTCGACCTGGCCGACTTCTCGGCGCGGACGCTGGGCGTGGCGGGGATCAGCCTCACGCTACGCTAGGAGCCGGCTCAAGGCTCAAGACTCAAGGCTCAGGCCGGCTCAGGCCCGGAGCCGCTTGAGCCGGCCTGAGCCTTGAGTCATGAGCCCTGACAAATCCTCCCTCGGCTCTCTCGGCGCCCTGAGCGCCGTGGGGATCGCGTTCGTCCTCGCGGTCGTGTTCGGCTTCCTCATCGGCTACTTCCTCGACCGCTGGCTCGGCACCTCGCCGCTGTTCCTCATCGTGTTCTTCTTCATCGGTCTCGCGGCGGGCATCGTCAACGTCGTCCGCACGGCGAACGCGGTGACCCGGGACGAGAAGCGGTGAAGCCGGCCTCCGAATCGGACCGGTTGCTGAGACACTTCGAACGGGACAGCGTCTGTGCGTGCCTGGCCATGGCCGCGATTGCGCTCATCGTCGAACGCGGCCGGCCCGATGGTGCGGCCGGCGTGCTCGCCGGCGGAACCCTGGCGGCGATCTCGTACCTGGCGATCAGGGGGGGCGTGGACGTCGTCCTGGCGATGGCGTCGAAAGCGGCGGTGCGGGTGGGGACCGGTGGCACGCCAGAGGGTGGAGACGGGCCCGGAGCCGGGTTCGCGCTGACGCCCGGCCGCCGCGCCTGGCTCGCGCTGAAGTTCATCGGAAGGTACGCTTTACTGGCCGTCGGGGCGTACGTTATGCTGGCATGTTTCCGCGTGCACCCTGTCGGCCTGCTGGCTGGGGCCACCGCCCCCTTCGTGGCCGCGGCGGTGCAACTGATGCGCTCGTCCAGGGCGTCATCCGGCGGCGGACACCCGTAACACCATGGAGAAGCTCGAGCACCCGCTCTGGATCGTGCAGCTTGTCAACGCCATCTTCGGATCGGCCGTCGCGGCGGCGCTGCGCCCGTTCGGGATCACCTTCAAGCCGGGGCAGGACGTCATCCCCGACTTCATCGTGATGTCGCTGCTGATCCTGCTCATGGTGTCGGTGCTGTGCCTCATCATCCGCTCGCGCCTGAGTGTCGAGAATCCCGGCAGGCTGCAACTGGCGCTCGAAGAAGCCCTGTCGTTCCTGAACGGGATGCTGGACGACTACATCGGCCCCAAGGGGCGGAGTTACCTGCCGCTGGTCGGGACGATGTTCATCTTCATCCTGATCGGGAACCTGATGGGGCTGGTCCCGGGGCTGAAGTCGCCAACGAGCAACTTCAACGTCACCCTCGGCTGCGCCCTCACCGTCTTCGTGTACTACCAGTTCCACGGGTTCAAAGAGCAGGGCCTGTGGGGCTACATCAAGCACTTCATGCTGCCGCCCGGCGCGCCGTGGTGGATCGCCTTCCTGTACTTCCCGATCGAGATCATCAGCCATCTGTCGCGTGTGCTGTCGCTCTCGGTCCGGTTGTTCGGCAACATCTTCGGTGAGGACCTGGTCATCATTATCCTGGCCAGCCTCGTGCCGTTCGTGGTTCCGTTGCCGATGATGCTTCTCGGCCTGATCACCGCCGTTTTGCAGGCGTACATCTTCGCGATGCTGACGACGATCTATCTGGCGGGCGCGGTGGTGGTGGATCACGGACCTGACGGACACGAGTCCCACGGCGACGCGCATGCGGCGGCGGAGGCCCACGCGGCCTGACCGAAGCGGCGGTTCGGCGGGGCGGCGGCCCCGCGTAGTCTGGCGTGCAACCCGCAAGGCCGCGGCCTTGCTGAACTTGGGAGGAGGCGTTGATCGTGCGCAAATCGCTGGTGTTGTCGCTGACGGTGTTGTTCGTGGCCGCGGGGTTCGTGGCGCCGCTGTTCGCCCAAGGCACCGCCGCGGCGGGTGGCAGTGAAGTGGCCAAGTGGTCGATCATCACGGCCGGATTCGCGCTCGCGATCGCGGCGGCGTTCGGCGCGCTCGGCCAGTCGAAGGGCCTCAGCTCGGCCGCCGAGGCCATCGCGCGCAACCCCAGTGCGACGGGCGACATCCGGTTCGCGCTCATCCTGGGCCTCGTGCTGATCGAGTCGCTGGTCATCTACGTGCTGCTCGTGGCGCTGATCCTCTTCTTCGTGAAGCCGTTCCCCGTGTAGGACGGACCGCGGGCCGTAATGCCCGGCAGGAGCAGGGGGCGACGTCGTCGTCCTTCCTGCCGGCCCGCTCTTCCCCCGCCGCGAATCCCCGTGCGGATGGATATCCTCGTGGTGTTGTGCACCCTCATCTGGGGGTGTAACTACGCGGTCGTCAAGATCGGGCTCCGCGAGATCCCGCCCCTCGGTTTCAACGCACTGCGCCTGAGCATCGCCTCGATCCTGTTCCTGGCGGTGCTCGCGTTCGCGCGCCCGGGACGGTCCGACGACGTCGGTCGCCCCGTCGGTGGCCGGTTCTTCCGCTCGGCGCGGACCATCCCGCCCCGGGACTGGCTGGCCATCCTCGCGCTCGGGGCGATAGGCCATTTCATCTACCAGCTCGGGTTCATCGGCGGTCTCGCGCTGACCACCGTCGCCAACAGCTCGCTCATCATCGGCTGCTCGCCGGTCGTCGTGACCGCGCTCGCGGTGGCGGTCGGGCAGGAGCGCGTCTCGAAGAAATACTGGCTGGGGGCGGTGCTCTCGCTGGTGGGCATCTATCTCGTGGTCGGTGCCGGGGCCGGCGTCTCGCGCGACTCGCTCGTCGGCGACCTCGTGACGCTGGGCGCGGTCTGCTGCTGGGCCGTCTACGTCATCTGGTCGCGCGCGCTGATGCAGCGGCACTCACCGCTGGCCGTCACCGGCTACACCATGGCCGCCGGGACGCTCATGTACCTTCCGTTCGGCTATCCCTCGCTGGCCACGCTTGATTGGGGACGCGTGTCGGCGGGTGCGTGGACGGCGCTCGCGGCCTCGGCCGTGTTCGCGTTGTTCGTCGCGTATTACATCTGGCACACGTCGATCCAGCGCGTTGGGAACATCCGCACCGCGATGTACTCGAACCTCACGCCGATCCTGGCGCTGACGACGGCCGTCCTCTTCCTCGGCGACCACGTGGGGCCGAGAGAGGCGGCGGGCGCGGTGGCCATCCTGATTGGCGTCGCTGTCGCCCGCCTGACCTCGACCGAGCCCGCCAGCCTGCCGGCCGAAGAGTAGGCAACCGTGCGGCGGCCGCCTGCGAGTCGCTAGTCCTGCCGCAACGCGACGATCGGATCGACGCGGGCGGCGCGCATCGCGGGCTGGAGCGTCGCCGCGAGCGAGACCGCGACGACGATCACCACGGCGCCCAGGAAGCTGGTCGGGTCCCAGGACGACACGCCGTAGAGTTGTTCCTGCAACAGGCGGTGTCCCCCGTAGGCCAGGCCCGCACCCAGCGCAAGGCCGATCCCCACGAGACCCGACGACTCCCTGGCCACCTGCCAGCCAAGCGTCGTCCCGGTGGCCCCGAGGGCGACCCGGATGCCGAACTCGCGGATCCGGCAGCTCACCGCGAACAGCGTCACGCCGAACAGCCCCGCCGCCGCGAGCAGCAGGCCCAGCGCGCCGAGCGCGCCCGCCATCGACGCCGTCAGCGCTTCCTCGATCCGTGCCGCGTGCATGTGCTCGCTCATCGTCTGGATCGCCATCGGCACGTAGGAGGCGTCCGACGCCGACAACCGGGCCCGGACGGCGGCCACCATGCCGGCCGGATCACCGACCGTCTCGACGAAGAACGTGACCTCGCCGCTCGGCCGTTGCGCGAACGGGAAGTAGATGTAGGGTTCGGCGGCTTCCCTCAGATGATTGGTCGGTCCGTCTTCGACGATGCCGACGACCTGGCGTTCTGCGCCTGCCGTGCGCACCCAGGCGCCGATCGGTTCGCGCCCTCCGCCGAAGAAGCGCCGGGCGAACGCCTCGTTCACCATGACGACGAGCGTCGCGGCTGCGCCGTCTCCGGGGGTGAACGACCGCCCGCGGAGGACGCGGGCGCCGGTGGTCGAGAAGTACTCCGGGCTCACCTGGTTGTAGCGAAAGGACAGCGGCGGCTGCCCGGCGAACTCGACCGGCACGATGGCGCCGCCCCCGGAACCGCTGAGCAGAGCCCTGCGCGCGAAGGCGACGCGCCGTACTCCCGGCACCGTGCCGAGCCGGTCGGCCAGCGGCGCCACCCGGGTCGTGGCCTGGTCCGCCGAGTCCCAGAACCCGCTTGCGAGCACCAACCGTCGGTCCGGATCCATCGCGGGCCTGATGGTGCTCACGTTCAGCAGGCTCTGCCAGAGCAGGCCCGCCACGCAGATGATCCCCGTCACGAACGCGACCTGCACGACGACGAGCGCGGGCAGCCACCGCGATCGCCGGGTCGAACCGCGCGAGGCCTGGTTCGGCGACACGTTGACCGACAGCGCGTCTCGAAACGGCAACACCGTGCCAACGAGCGCGACGAGCAGCATGGCGCCGGCGCTGAAGCCGAACGTCCGCGCGTCAAAGCCGATGTAGAAGTCGACGAACCGCTCGCCGGCGAAGAGCATCGCCGGGGCGAAATCGATCAGCCATTGCGCCACGAGCACGGCCAGCGCCGTGCCGGCGGCTGACAGCACCAGCATCTCGCTCAAGTGCTGCCGCCAGAGGGCGAAGCGGCTGGCGCCGAGCGACAGCCGGATCGCGGTCTCCCCGCGCCGCTCCTCGTTCTGCGCGAGGCGCACGTTCGCGACGTTCGCGGTCGCGACGAGCAGGATGAGCAGCACGATGCTGGCGAACAGCACGGAGGTGGAGCGGCTGGCCGGCCGGTCCGACCCGTCGAGCTTCTCGACGAACGCCGTGCGCCCTGGGCCGGGCGAGGCGCCGTCCTTGTCGACGATCTTCAGCGCGCTTTCGATGTCCCGGCGCACGTTCTCGGGTTCCACCCCGGTCTTCAGGCGGCCCAGCAGTTCGAACTCGGGGCTCCGTCTGTCCTGGAGCGAGGCCTGGTGGAGAATGCCGGCGCCCGTTTGGATCGGCACGAACAGATCCACGGCGAGGCCGCGGTTTGCGCCGGAGAATCCGGGCGAGAGGACGCCGACGACGCGCAGATCCTCGTCGTTGATGCGGAGAGGGTGTTCGAGGACGGCCGGGTCACCCGAGAGGGCCCGCTGCCAATACCGGTGACTGATGACGACCTCGCCGTCCCGTCCGGCCCTGGCGTGGAAGAGCGTGCCCACCGCGGCCGTCACGCCCAGCGCGTCGAAGTAGTTGTCGGAGACATAGGACAACAGCGACAACTCGGTCCGGCCCTGCAGCCTCACCATCCCGCTGTGGCGCGACTGCGCGAAGACGTCCGACAGCCCACGGACCCGCGTGGCGATGGCCTCGTACTCGACCCACGTCAACTGATCCGGCCGCTTCTGCTGGTCCCTGGCCCAGATCGTCAGGAGTTGCCGAGGGTTGCGGACAGGCAACGCGCGCCAGAGCACCGCGTCGAGGATGCTGAAAGCCGTCGCCGAGATCCCGATGGTGACGGCCAGGGAGAGGACGACCAACGCGGTCGCGCCCGGCCGGCGCCCGCAGGAACGAAAGGCCAGCCTGAAGTCCGAAAAGAAGCTCGGCACGATCGGGTCTCAGCAACCAGTGTGCCAGATCCTCGCGCAAGCGGCCCGGCCATTTCAAGGGCGAAACTGGTGAGTATGCGCCCCGAGTGTCCGCTTGCGGGACGTGTCGTTCGACGGCGGACGATCGCCGGGTGATGCCTGACCCGCCGTCCACTGATCGAACCGACTCGCGGGTGACGACAGGCGTCAGTATCTCGCGATCTCCCTGATCGCCTGCAGGACGTCGCCGCTCTGCGGCAGGATGGCTTCCTCGAGGTCGGGGCAGTAGGCGACCGGCGTGTCGAGCGCGGCCACGCGCCGGACCGGTGCGTCGAGATGCTCGAACAGCTCCCCGACGATCCGGGCCGCCAGCTCCGCGCCGAAGCCGCAGGTGAGCTGGTCCTCGTGGGCGACGACCACGCGGCTCGTGCGGCGCACGAGGGCGGCGATTCCTTCCCAGTCGTACGGCACGATCGTGCGCAGGTCGAACACCGCCGCGCTGATCCCCTCCTTCTCCGCCTGCTGCGCCGCGACAAGCGTGCGCTGCACGAGGGCGCCCCAGGTGAGGACGACCAGATCCTCGCCGTCTCTTGCGAGCGAACCGCGGCCGAAGGGGATCATGAACTCCGGCCCCTGGTACTCGCCCTTGTTGTAGGTCTGCCGGTAGAGGTGCTTGTGCTCGAGGAACATCACCGGGTCGTCGCACCGTACCGCTGTCCGCAGCAGTCCCGCCGCGTCGACGGCGTTCGACGGGAACGCGATCCGGATGCCGGGGCAGTGCGCGAAGATGCTCTCGCCCGACTGGCTGTGGTACGGCGCGCCGCCCCTGAGGTAGCCGCCGATCGGGACGCGCACGACCATCGGGCACGAGAAGGCGTTGCCCGACCGGTACCGCATCATCGCCATCTCGTCGCGCAGCTGCATCATCGCCGGCCAGATGTAGTCGAAGAACTGGATCTCGACGACCGGCTTGACGGCGCGGATCGCCATGCCCACGGCGCGGCCGATGATGTTGGCCTCGGCGAGCGGCGAGTTGAAGACGCGCGTCGCCCCGAACGTCCGCTGGAGCCCGTGGGTGACCTTGAAGACGCCGCCCTTTCCGGAGACCGCCGACAGCGCCTCTTCGCGAGTCGCGTCGGCGACGTCCTCGCCGAAGATCACGATGGCCGGGTTGCGGGCCATCTCGTCGCGCAGCGTCCGGTTGATCGCGGCCACCATCGTGTCGGGCTTGCCCTCGGGCCGCGGGGGCGTGTCGAACGCCGCCGACGTCGGGTCGACGTCGGGCGAGAAGACCCACAGGCGCGCCGTGTCTCGCGCGGGCCTCGCCGCCGCCAGCGCCCGCTCGGCCGCCTCCTCGACCTCGCGTCCGACCGCCTCCGCCAACTGCTCCAGGTCGGCCTCCGTGGCCACGCCGTCTGCGACGAGCTGCCGGCGCATGATGCGGATGGGGTCGCGCGCCGCCTCCGCCTCACGCTCCGCCGGCGTCTTGTAAAGCCGTTCGTCGTCGGACAGCGAATGGGAGTACGGCCTGGTGACGTGGGCGTGCACGAGCGAGGGGCCCCGCCGCTCGCGAGCGTAGGCGACGGCCTGCCGCATCGCCCGGAGGCTCTCGGCGAAGTCGGTGCCGTCCACGGTGAGGACTTGAAGCGTGGGGAACGACCGCACGATCCGGGAGATGTCGCCGCCGGGCGTGGCCACCTCTTTCGGCACCGAGATGGCATACCCGTTGTCCTCCACGAGATAGACGACGGGCAGCCGCTTGCCGCAGGCGGTGTTGAGCGATTCCCAGAACTCGCCTTCAGCCGTGGCGCCCTCGCCGAGCGACACGTAGACGACTTCGTCGGCGTGCTGGCGCGTCTCACGGTCGGGAATGTCCGTCAGCCGCTGGTACAGCCGCCCGGCCTCGGCACAGCCGACCGCCTGCAGGCACTGCGTGCCGGTCGGGCTCCCCTGCGAAACGATGTTCAGTCGCTTGTGGCCCCAGTGCGACGGCATCTGCCGGCCGCCCGACGCCGGATCGTCGCGAGCCCCCACGGCCTCGAGCAGCATCTCGTACGGCGTCACGCCGAGCGCGAGGCAGAGGGCCCGGTCGCGGTAGTAGGGGAAGAACCAGTCGTAGGCCCGCCGCAGGGCGAACGCGGCCGCGACCAGCACCGCCTCGTGGCCGGCGCCGCTGATCTGGAAGAAAATGCGGCTCTGGTTCTTGAGCTGGATCTCCTTGTCGTCGAGCTTTCTCGACAGGAGCATCCAGCGATAGGCCGCGAGCAACACGTCGGGCGTCGTCGACAGGCGATCGGCGTCGCTGACGAGAATGGGGCTTTCCATGCCGGGAGATTTCATTATAGCGGGCGCGCCGGGCCTGCCCTTCGACGAACTCAGGGCACCCCGAGCAACGCCGAGGGGTGAAGGCCCGGCCCACGTACAAATGCCGTGAGGCGTAAGCCGTCAGCCGGCGTGATCAGTGCACGCGCCGATCCCAGTCGTGTCGGCCGCCGTCGTGGACGCCGAACCGCTGCCGGAGCCGGTTCATCCTCCACCTGACGTAGCGGTACTTGATCGCCGCCAGCGGGTGTCCGCCTCCCATCTTGAGATAGAGATATCCGACCACCAGGCCGCCGAGGTGCGCGGAGTTCGCCACGCCGCCCTGGTCGCCGCCGATCGACGACATGAACGCGACCGCGCCCATGATCAGCACGAAGACACGGGCGGGGATCGGAAACAGCGCCCAAATGTAGACGGGCCGGTGAGGGAAGTAGATCGCGTAGGCGACCAGCAGGCCGTAGATCGCGCCCGACGCGCCGACGGTCAGCGACCCCCACATCGCCGCGCCGAGCTCGCCGGGAACGAGCGAGAGCAGGATCGTGGTCGCCGCCGCGCCGATGCCGGCGATGAAGTAGTACTTCAGGAAGAAGTCGCGTCCCCACCGGCGTTCGAGCTCGACGCCGAACATCCACAGCGCCAGCATGTTGAAGAGGATGTGCGTCACGCCGGCGTGCAGGAACATGTAGGTGACGGGCTGCCAGAGCCGTAGGCGGAGGATCACGGCGGCGGGCTGGAGGCCGAGCAGCGGCACGATCTCGGGGGCGAGCCACGACAGCACGAACATCCCGATGTTCGCCCAGAGCAGCAGCTTCACCGCGGGCGTCATCGGCCCGGGGCCGAGCTGGTAGGTCACCGTGCGCCGGGACGGCGGGGAATAGGGCATCGTCAGCGGCCGATCTCGAGCGGGTTCCCTCTGGATCGTACCACAGTCGTCAGACGCCCTTCGGGACGAAGAGCCTGGCCCTGACGGCGGCGAGCGCACTTTCGAACTCGGCGAGCCGAAGCGCGCGCGCGGTGGCGGCGAGGACGGCGAGGCCGAGGCCGATGCCGGCGGCCACGTGCGCCAGCTTGGCCAGCGTCGAGAGCCCGGGGAGGAGGAGCTCCATCCCGCGCTCGCCCGCCCGGGCTGCCGCCGCCATCGCCAGCGCGGCGATGGTCACCTTACCGAGCGCGAGCGCGACGCGCCGCCCGTCGATCGACCCCAACCGGCGTCGCAGCAGCCACAAGAGCGCCGTCGCGTTGAAAAGCGACGAGAGCGCCGTGCCGAGGGCGAGCCCCCGAAGGCCGAGGACTCTCACCAGGATCACGCTCAGCACGGCGTTCACGACCACCGACGCGGCGCCGACCGCGACGGGCGTCCGGCTGTCCCGGAGCGCGTAGAAGGTCGGCGCAGCCAGCTTGACGGTCGAGTAGCCGATGAGCCCCGGCGCATAGCAGATGAGCGCGGCGGTCGTGCCGGACGCCGCGGCCGCGGTGAACGACCCGTGTTCGAAGAGCAGCGCCACGATCGGCGCGGCAAGCACCATCAGCCCGAGCGCGGCGGGCACGTTCAGCACCAGCATCATGCGGAGGGCGCTCGAGAAGGTGGCGCGCATCCCGTGCGGATCGCCCCGCGCGGCGTCGTGGGAGAGGGCGGGAATGGCCGCCGTGGCGACCGAGAGGCCGAAGAGCCCGATCGGCAGGTACATCACCCGGAAGGCGAAGTTCAGGCACGATGCCGCCCCCTCGCCCTGGCTCGTCGCGAGCATGGTGTTGACGAGGATGTTGATCTGCACGGCGGCGAGCGCCATCGTGCCGGGCCCCATCAGCACGAGGACCTCGCGCAGCCGCGAGTCGCGCCAGTCGATGCGCGGGCGAAAGCGAAACCCCTCGCGACGGAGGCCCGGCCACTGAATCGCCACCTGCCCGACGCCGCCGACGAGCGTCCCGATCGCCACGGCGAAGATCGGACGGACGCCGTACGCCCGGAACACCGGGATCAGCACGGCCATCGAGGCGAGCGTGCCGATGTTGAACATGGCGGGCGAGAAGGCGGGCACGAAGAAGCGGCGCAGCGAGTTCTGCATCCCCATCAGCCCCACCGCGACGGCGATCAGGGTGAGGAAGGGGAACATCACTCTCGCGAGGGCGACGGCGAGTTCCAGCTTGCCCGGCACGCTGGCGTACCGTGCCGCGGCGAAGCTCACGACCGGCCAGGCGAACAGCATGCCGATGAGCGCGATCGCGCCGGTGACGAGCAGCAGGGCCGTGATCACGAGGTTGCCCAGCCGCCACGCCGCGGCCCGGCCGTCGATCGTGAGCACGCGCGTGAAGGTGGGCACGAAGGCGGCGCTCATCGCGCCTTCGGCGAAGAGGTCTCTGAACAGATTCGGGAAGCGGAAGGCGACCGTGTACGCGTCCATCTCGTGGCTGGCGCCGAAGACATGGGCCAGTGCGAGATCGCGGACCAGGCCGAGGATCCGGCTGGACATGGTGGCCAGCCCGACGACTCCGGCCGACCGGATCAGGCGGGCTCCGCCCCGAAGAGCGGGCTCCGGTTCGGGCACGACGCGCGAGGTCACCCGCCCAGCTTCCTGCGAACGAGGTCGCTGACCGCTTTGCCATCGATCTGGGCGCCGGAGAGCTTCGCCATCACGGCCTTCATCACCTTGCCCATGTCCCTGGGCGAGGCCGCGCCCGTGTCGGCGATGGCCTCGGCGACGACGCGCTCCATCTCGTCCGCATCGACGACCGGCGGCAGGTAGGCCTCGAGGATGGCCAGTTCCGCCGTCTCCTTGTCCACCAGGTCCTGTCGGCCGCCGCGCCCGAACTGGTCGATCGAGTCCTTGTGCTGTTTGACCAGCATGCCGACGACCTGGAGTTCCTCGGCGTCGGTAAGCGGGCGGCCGCGTTCGACTTCCCGGTTCATCAGCGCGGCCTTGAGCATCCGCACGGTGGCCAGGCGCACCTGGTCGTGCGCCTTCATGGCCTCGGCCAACGTCTTGGTGAGTTGTTCGATGAGCGGCATAACATCCTCCGAATCGTCCGCCTCGGCGCCAGGACTAGCGATCCTGATCGGAATCACCGAGCGTGACGTGCCAGTCGTCGGTGCGCTTGTAGAAGTCGTCCGGCACGCGCACGGCGTTGATCTTGGCCGCAAGGACGGCCGTGGACTTCACCCCGAAATAGCCCGAGCGGCGGAGCAGCCTGCGGAACCCGCCGTGCATCGAGAAGACGCGAATCGTGTCGGAATCGGCGGCCCGCGCCTCGCGGTCCACCCAGCGCAGCAGCGTCTCGAACCCGATCCGATCGCCCGGATCGACCAGGAAGTCGACGAGCAGCGTGACGCGCCCGAGCGCCTGCCGCGCGTGGCGATACACGGCATAGCCGCAGACGGCCTCGTCCCGCTTCAGCGCCACGATCGAATAGCGCACGTGCGGCGGCTCCACGAACTTCCAGTTCAGGTACGGCGCGTCGCGCCTGACGGCCACGCCGAAGGCGGGCGCGACCGCCGTCCACAGCTCCGTGAATCGCTCGTCGAACTGCCGGATCGGTTCGACCTGCGCGCCGAGCGGCCGGGTCCTCGCCACCAGCCGGATGAACGGCCAGGTCACCGCCGACACGAGCCGGTTGACCGGCGTCGGCCAGCGCGGGTTGCGGAGCGCCCGGCGCGAGAGCGGCTTCACCAGGCACGGGACGGGCCCGATCCCGGGCCACCGCAGCTTCCGGAAGAGGCCCTGCGACGCCGGGGACAGGCCGAGGCCGAGCCCGGCCCCGGCCTGCTGGTCCCACGTGCGGACGAGCGCCTCGCCGATGCCCTGGCGCTGCCGCTCCGGCGCCACGCAGACGTCCATGCCCCACGACCCGGAGATCTCCGCGCCGTTGAGCGCGAGCCGCACCGGCATGGTGGCAAAGTGCCCGACGACACTCGGGCCTTCCCGCGCCAGCCAGATCGCGGGGCCACCGGGCGGGTTGTTCGGGTTCTGGAGATACTGCCACTGCCAGCGCAGCGTGCTGGCGCTCGCAGCGTCGTGGCCGAACACGCGCCGGTACAGCAGGTCGACCGCGCGGGAATCCGCGTCTCGAAAGCGAACGATGTCGGCCACCCGCACATTCTAGCCCGCATCATTCACGAACGCGGCGCGTTCGTTCACCATGCGCCGGCGGCGCCGGCGAAAAACGCTGGAGCCTTCGCGTGGGATCGGCCACAATGCCTGGACCACAGGCTGCGGGCACCATGACCAACGGGTATGACCTCTCGCTGATCGTGCCCACTTACAACGAGCGCGCCAACCTCGAGCGGCTCGTGTCGGGCGTCGCTTCGGTCCTTGCCGGCCATCGAATCGCCGGCGAGCTGGTCGTCGTCGACGACCGCTCGCCGGACGGAACGGGGGAGCTCGCCGATCGACTGGCCGAACGCTTCCCCATGCAGGTCATCCATCGCGACGGGAAGATGGGGCTCGGCAGCGCGGTGATGGCCGGCTTCGAGCGAGCCCGCGGCGAGGTCCTCGGCGTGATGGACGCGGACCTGAGCCATCCGCCGTCGGTGCTGCCGGGCATGCTCGCCGCGCTGCGGACGCTCGACGCCGACATCGTGGTCGGGAGTCGCTACGTTCCCGGCGGCGGGTCGCTCAACTGGCCGTGGCGGCGGCGCGTCATGTCCCGGCTGGCCGGTCTCCTGGCGCGTCCGGTCACGCCGGTCCGCGACGCCACCTCGGGCCTCTTCCTCGTCCGGCGGCGCGCCGTCGAAGGCGTGCGCATCTCGGCCACCGGATTCAAGATCTGCCTCGAACTGCTCAGCCGCGCGCGCATCGAGTCGGTCGCCGAGATCCCGTTCGTGTTCGCGGACCGCGCCGGCGGCGAGAGCAAGATGTCGGCGCGCGAGGCGTTCGGCTACCTGAGGCAGTTGCGGGATCTCTACGCGCTGCGGCTGGCAGGACGGCACACGTCCGACGTGCGGTATCAGCGGGTGGCGGACGCAGAGATGCGGGCCTGGGCTCGACCCGCGGAATGACGCGCGGCCGGGCCTGTCGGATCCACACCTACTCGGGAACCTTGATCGGCCCGACGGGCGGCTTCACCGGCGAGGTCGGCAGCGCCGTGGCCTCTCCCGGTCGCACGGCTCCATTCCATTGGCCCGCGCGTCCCACCGGCACTCCGGGCACCTGGGACGAGGTCGGCGGGACAGCCTGCTGCTGCGTCGTGTCGCCCGGCACCGGTTGGGCGACGACGTACATCTGCTGCCCGGATTCCGGCATGACCTGACGGATCGGGCCGGGCCTCGTGATGTTCCCCCCCCATGCTGCCGCGAACCCGGAGGTGTCCCCGGCCGGTCCCACCCCGCCTCCCGGCGCGCCGAACGGCGGCTGGCCGGGACGTCCGCGACCCATGCCGGCATTCGGTGGCTGGGGCGACGGCGCGGTCGCGGCGGGCGCGACTCCAGGCATGAGCAGGATGCGGTCGTATCGCGAAGCGGTGGAGATCGATCCCAGACGGGGCGCGGCGATGTAGCCGGCCGTTCCGCGGAGGATGGTCTCGAGCGCGCGCGCCTCGGAGACGTCGGTCAACTGCAGCGTGACCGGCGTGTCGACGAGGCGATCGAGGTTGGTGACTCGAACCTGCCCGAGCCGCGCCCACTCGGCGAGAATCTCGCGCGGCGACGCGTCGGTGGCCACGACACGGACCAGGCCGTTCGAGAACGACAGCTTCACCTCGCCAGCCCGCGCCGGGATCGCGGTGACCAGCAACGCGCCCGCCAGCCCCCATCGAACCAGTGCTTTCACGTGTTCACCCGGACCCTCTCGAGTCGTCGGACATCGAGCCCTCTGTGCGGTCGTGCAAGACCCCGGGCACGGCGGACGACTTCGCTCACTCGTGGCCGCCCGGCCCCTTGATCGGCGGTACGGGCCCCGTCGGGACCCCCGGCCGCTGCGAGGAGGTCGGCAGCGTCGGCTGCGCGGCAGGCGATCCGACCTGTCCCCCGACCGGCGAGTACGGACTTGCTGTGGGCATCCCCGGCCGCTGGCCCCCCATCGCAGCGGGCACCGGCATCGCCGGGTTCTGATCGGGCTCGTCTTCGTCGTCGCTGGCCAACACCTGAGGCACCGGCATCCGGTCACGGGCCATCGGAAGCTGCCCGCTGACGACAAGCGATCCGCCCGTCGTCACGGTCGCCGGGCGCACGCCCGGCATCAGCACGATGCGGTCGTATGTGGACAGCGACGCCTGTGGAGCCGGGCGCGTGGCGGCAATGAACCCTGCCGACGAGCGGAGGAGCGTCTCGAGGGCCTGTCGCTCGGGCACGTCGGTCAGCTGCAGCGTCACGGGGCCGCCGCCGACGGTCTCGCTGCCGACGACGCGCGTCTGGCCGACGCGCGCCCACTCGGCCAGGATCTCGCGCAGCGTGGCGTCCTTCGCGTCGAGCGTGACCAGCCCGCCGCGAATCGTCAGCTGCACCTGTCCCGCCGCCGATGGCCCTGCGATCCCGACGACGAGCGCCGCCGCGATGAACGAACCCGGCCATCTCATGGGCTCACCTCACAGGCCAGTATACGCCTGACCGGGGCCTACTCGCGCCGCTCGAACCGCAGCGCGGCGATCTGCTCCGACACCAAGCCCATCAGGAACACGATCACGCCAAGCATGATGAGCAGGACCGAGGAGTTCGTCACGTGCGACTGCGTGGCGATGGTCCAGATGGCGTAGCCGACGCCGAGCGCGAACGACGCCAGGCTGGCCGGCAGGAACACGCGCAAGGGGCTGAAGATCGTCACCACCTTCAGCGCGATCAGGACGAACCGCGTGCCGTCGCTGACCAGGTGGATCTTCGACGCGCCGACGCGCAGCCGCGCCTCGACCGGCTCGAACGCCACGTTGTACCCCGCCTTGACGAACGCCAGGGTCGTCGTCGTGGGCGTGGAGAACCGGTTGGGCAGCAGGTGGAGGAACTCGCGGAGCTGCTGCCGCCGCGCGGCGCGGAATCCCGAGGTCAGGTCGGGAATGGGCCGGCCCGTCAGGTAGGCGGCGAGCGCGTTGAGCGCCCCGTTGCCCAGGCGTCTCGCCCAGTTGGCCTGCGTCGCGTGCGCTCGCGCCCCGACGACGAGGTCGAACTCGCCGAGGCGGGCCACCAGCCGGACCGCGTCGGCGGGCTTGTGCTGACCGTCGGCGTCGATGATGAGGACGTACTCGCCGGTGGCCGCGCGGATGCCGCTCTTCACCGACGCGCCGTTGCCCTTGTTGTAAGGATGCCGGATCACCTCGGCGCCGGCGGCCGCGGCCGCGTCGCCCGTCCGGTCGTGCGATCCGTCGTCGACGACGAGGATCTGGTGCCAGTCGGCCGAACGGCGCAGACCCGACACGACGTCCGCGATGACGTCGGCCTCGTCGAAGGCGGGGATCACGACCGAGGTCTGTTCGGGTGAGGCCACGCTGTCTCCACCTGGCGCGTCGCGCCCGACCGGGCGCGGGTTAGGTCGCGAACCGGAAGTTGACGACGTCGCCGTCCTGCACCACGTAGTCCTTCCCCTCGAGCCTGACCTCGCCGTGCTCGCGGCACGCGCCGAGCGAGCCGCGGGCGATCAGGTGCTCGAAGCGGACGACCTCTGCGCGGATGAACCCGCGCGCGATATCGGTATGGATCTCGCCGGCGGCCGCCTGCGCGTGCAGGCCGCGCGGGATCGACCAGGCGCGGCACTCGTCCTCGCCGGCCGTCAGGAACGAGAGGTACCCGAGCAGATCGTACGTCGTGCGGATGACGCGATCGACGCCGGACTCGGCAAGACCGAGATCGGCGAGGAACGCCTTCGCATCGGCGGCGTCGAGCTGCGCGATCTCGAGCTCGATCTTCGCGCACACCGCCA
The DNA here is from genome assembly GCA_003157675.1 of Acidobacteriota bacterium. Taxonomy (GTDB): domain Bacteria; phylum Acidobacteriota; class Vicinamibacteria; order Vicinamibacterales; family Fen-181; genus FEN-299. The sequence goes on along the minus strand of PMKG01000383.1, from coordinate 2,063 downwards.
CCACCGCGGTGTGGGGGCGCTCGAGGAACGTCTTCAGCCCCGCCGACTGCGCGGCGCGCGCGGGATCGGCCAGCAGCGCAGTGTCCGCGTCATCGAGGTTCACGACGAGCAGCAGCGGCTTGGCGGAGAGGAACTGGAATCCCCGCAGCATCTTCCGCTCGTCGTCGGTCATCTCGAGGCCCCGGACGGGCAGGCTGTTCTCGAGCGCGTCCTTGCAGCGGAGGATCAGGCCGCGCTCGCGTTCGAGCTCGCTCGTCCGCCCCTTCTTCAGGTCGCGGTCGATCCGCTCGAGACGCTTCTCGGTGACGGCCAGATCGGCGAGCAGCAACTCGTCGTCCATGGCCTGCGCGTCGGCGGCCGGGTCGATCGCCTCGGCGTGGTGCGTGACCGTCGGATCGTGGAATGCGCGGACGACGTGCACGAGCGCATCGGCGTTGCGGTATGGCGCGACGTCGAGCAGCGCCTGCGCGCCACTGCGGCCGGGGCCGGCCAGGTCGGCGAACTCCACGGTGGCCGGCGTCTTCTTCTTCGGCGCGTAGAGCTCGGCCAGCCGGTCCACGCGGGCGTCGGGCACGCGCGCCATACCGACGACCACCTCGAGCTTGCCGTGGCCCGCCCGCGGGGCCTCGTGCTGGCTGGTCATCAGCTGGAACAGCGTGGTTTTGCCCGACGAAGGAAATCCAATCAACGCGGTTCGAAGCATGGCGTGCTGACGATGCTACCACGCTCAGCTCGGCGGCTGGCACCCCACAGGGGGCGTCCGGCGCCCGGGATGGCGATCCTCGAGCATTTCCGGCTTTTCAGGAGGCGAATAAAACACGAATACCTGACAACGCGCCGCGCAGGGGCAACTGGTTCTGTCTCTTGGGGATTGACAACCCAAAGCCCGTCCCTTACCATCCGAGTGGTCCGGGGTGGAGTGAGGTGGGAGACCCGTCATGCTGCGCGGCAGTTTCACGGCGAAAATCGACGAAAAGAGCCGCCTGAAGATCCCGCGCGATTTCCTCGCCTCGATCGAGGAGCAGTACGGCCGCGAGCTGTTCGTGACCAGCCTCGACGGGGTGTGCGCCTGCATCTACCCCATGTCCGTCTGGACGGAAATCGAGCAACAGCTTGGCGCCCAGGGGCTGGTGCGCGATCCCGAGGTGGATCGCTTCTTCAAACATACCAGCTTCTTCGGCCAGGTGGCGGACATCGACAACCAGGGGCGGGTGCTCATCCACCAGCGGCTGCGTGAGCAGACCAGCATGGCGGGCGAGGTCGATGTCGTCGGCAGTTTCGATCACCTCGAGGTCTGGAACCTCGAGCGGTTGAAGGCGGACCTGTCCGCGGCGCCGTTCACCGATGCCGACCGTCGCGTGGTGGCGGGCCTGTTGCGGCAGGCCGGCAAGCCCGTGATTCCGTAGCCGCGGGTCGGGACGGTCACGCCCATGCCCGAGCATGTTCCGGTGATGAGAGCCGAAGTCGTGCGGGCTCTCGCTCCCGAACGCGGCGGGCTGTTCGTCGATTGCACGCTCGGCCTCGGCGGCCACGCGGCGGCGGTGCTCGAAGCGGGCGCGCAGCGGCTCATCGGGATCGACAGGGACGCCGACGCCTTGGCCGTCGCACGGGAACACCTGGCGCGGTGGATCGACCAGGTGGAATTCGTGCACGCGGACTACCGCGAGATCGGCCGCGTGCTGGACGAGCGGGGGATCGGCGGCGTCGACGGGATCGTGGCCGACCTTGGCGTGTCCTCGATGCAGTTCGACGGCGAGGGACGCGGGTTCAGTTTCCAGCGGGACGAGCCGCTCGACATGCGCATGGACCGGTCGACTGGTGGCACGGCGGCCGACCTGCTCTCGGACCTGCGCGAAGAGGACCTCGCGAACCTGATCTACCGGTTCGGCGAGGAGCGGTTTTCGAGACGGATCGCGCGGGCGATCGTCGACGCGCGGCGCACGGGCCCGGTCGAGACGACGGGCCAACTGGCGGCGCTGGTGCGTCGGGCGGTGCCGCGCAAGGGCTACAGCCCCATTCACCCCGCGACGCGGACCTTCCAGGCGCTGCGCATCGCGGTGAAC
>PMKG01000053.1 GCA_003157675.1 Acidobacteriota bacterium | reverse complement strand
CGACGCAGGGGATGCGCCAGGGCGCCGACGTGGGCACGCAGTATCGGTCGGCCATCTTCACCCTCGACGAAGAGCAGGCCCGCGCGGCCCGCGCCTCGCTCGAGGCCTACCAGCACCGCCTGTCGGAGGCGGGATACGGCGCCATCACCACCGAGATCGCGCCCGCCGGAGTGTTCTACCACGCCGAGGACTACCACCAGCGGTACCTCGCCAAGAATCCCGCCGGCTATTGCGGCCTTGGCGGGACCGGCGTCAGTTGCCCAACGGGCCTGTAAGCCGAACCTGATAGAATGAGCGGCCTGTCACGACCAGCGCCCGTGCGGCCGACGCTTGCCTGAGGCCGCACGCCCAGGGCTGCGCCTGTCGAAGGGAGTCTCTGCGGACATGAAGCGGACCAGCCGTCTGATTGCGGTGGTGTCGACGCTTGTCGTCGCGCTCGGCGTCCTGGCCCTGGCCCAGCGGACCGGCCAGGGGCCGACCGGGGCGAGCCGGATGTTCCCGGTGCCGGACCAGACCGTGCGCGATCTCGACGCCCGCCTGGACGCCATGGAGAGCACCCACGAGCTGCGCCTGCGGACGACGCAGATCGACACGATGGTGGCGGGACGCCGTTTCGAGCGCCTCGACCAGTACTACAAGGGCGTGCCGGTCTTCGGCGGCGAGGCGGTTCGCGAGACCGACGGCGTGGCGACGAGGTCGATCACCTCGTCGCTCTATAACGGCATCGCCATCGACACCACCCCGAGCGTGTCGCCCGCCGCCGCGGCCGACATCTTCACGACGGCCACCGGGGCCCACGCGTGGGTGCCGGTCAACCCGCAGCTCGTGGTCCTGCCGCGGCCGGACGGCCGCTTCGTGCTGGCCTACCGGATGTCGGCCGTCGTCGGCCACTCGATGCCGGTCGTGTTCGTCAACGCGAAGACGGGCGCGATCGAACGCCACTACGACAACATGCAGACGCAGCAGCCGACGGCTCTCGTCGGAAACGGCGTGCTCGTCGGCGAGGGACTCGTGGCCGCGGACCTCAAGAAGGTCAGTTGCGCCGTGCTGGGCACGAGCTACACCGCGCAGGACCTGATGCGGCCGATCTCGATCAAGACGTACGACCTCAAGGGCAGCTTCTCGCGCACCGAGTCGGTCGTTGGCGGCTTCACCGCGCTCGCGACGACCGACCTGGCGAGCAACACGACCTCGACGTGGACGGACTCGGTGGTGGCGGACGGCCACACCTACGTCGGCTGGACGTACGACTATTTCTACACGCGCGACGGGTGGAAAGGGTTCGACGGCAACAACGTCCGATCGGTGTCGGTCATCGTCCACCCGGTGAAGCGGGCGGACCTGAACACCTACAACTGGTCGGACGTGTCCGACTACTATCAGAACGCCTTCTTCTGCGGGCAGTGCGGCTACCACTACGAGGACGTCATCGTCTTCGGCGAGGGGCTGCCGGCCAACTACTACCTGCCCGACACCGGCCAGTACGTCGACTACTTCGTCGCCGCGCTCAGCATCGTCGCGCACGAGTACGCGCACGGCGTGACCACCTACACGTCGAACCTGATCTACCAGAACGAGTCGGGCGCGCTCGACGAGGCGTTTTCGGACATGATGGGCGTGTCGGCCAACTTCTACCAGCGGGCGACGACGGGCAGCGGGATGCTGCAGGCCGACTACATCGTGGGAAAAGAGACGTTCCGCCCGAAGCAGCCGGGAAGCGTCTTCGGCACCCGCAACATCGGCAACCCGGCGGCGCTCGGCGACCCCGACCACTACTCGGAGCGCTACACGGGCACCGACGATAACGGCGGCGTGCATACCAACTCGACGATCGCCTCCTACGCGTTCTACCTCGCCATCGAAGGGGGGACGGACCAGACCTCCGGCCTCTCGGTCACGGGCGTCGGCGCGGCCAACCGCGCCCAGGTCGAGCGGGCTTTCTTCAGGGGGTTCACCACGATGACCTCGAACGCCACCTTCAGCATGGCCAGGGCCAAGACGATCCAGGCAGCCCGGGATCTGTACGGCGCCGGCACCGCGATCGAAACGGCCATCACCCAGGCGTGGACCGCGGTGGGCGTGTTCTAGGAGGCGTGGATGCGCAGGAGAGTCCTCGCGTGGTTGCCGGTCGCGCTGTGCGTGATGGCGGGCCAGGCGCTGGCCCAGAAGGCGGTGGAGCAGAAGGCCGACAAGCCGCCGCAGAGCCAGGGGCCGATCAGGACAGCGCCCGCCAAACCCCCGGCGACCAAGCCGGCGCCGCGCCCGCCGCGCAAGCCGCAGAAGGGCGACTGGACCGACAGGGGCTATCTGTTCGTGAACGGCCTGCTCGAAACGGGAGGCTCGGCGTTCACGCAGCCGCAGTCGTGGCCGTACTTCGCGGAAACCGCGACGGCCGCGGCCAGCTACCCGTCGACGAGCGCGGTCGGGTTCGACGCCTCGGGCGGCTACCGGGTGTGGCGCAACCTCGCCGTGGGCGCCGGCGTGACGGTCGTCAGCCGATCGACGACGGCCGCCTACAGCGGCTCGATCCCGAACCCGCTCTATCTCAATCGCCCGAACCTGGTGTCGGGAACGTTCGCGTCCAGCAACTCCGAGACCGCGATCAACCTGCAGGCCGCGTGGGGCATCCCCGTCTCGCCGAAGTTGCTGGTGGTCCTCTTCGCGGGCCCGTCGATCTTCACGGTCAAGCAGACGGTGATCCAGCCGCAGGGCCTCTCGGTCTCGTCCGGCTACCCGTACGATTCGACGACCGTCACGGTGTCGATTCAGGACATGTCGAAGACGGCGTTCGGATTCGGCGCGGGGGCGGACGTCAGTTACTACTTTTCGAAGACCGTGGGCGTCGGCGGGATGATCCGCTTCGCGCGGGCGACGGCAGACGTCCCCGTCAACGGCCAGCCGTCGGTCGGCGTGCCGGCCGGAGGCTTCCAGATCGGCGGGGGCTTGCGGATCAGGTTTGCCGCGCCGAAACCCGCGAAGCCCGTGACGCCGGCGCCAAAACCCGCGCCGAAGAAGAACGACTCGTAGGGCGACCCGCGTTCATCGTGCGATCGTGCGATCTGACGATCGTGCGAAGTGGCGGCTGCCAAATCGCACGATCGCAAGATCGCAGGATCTTCAGATTTCACCCAGGGAGAACTCCATGCGCCCATCGATTCGCCAGTTCGCCGCCGCCGCGATCGTCGCCACGCTGCTTGCCGCCGCCGGGACGGTCATCGCCCAGCGTGGTGGGCTCACGCCCGACCAGACCAAGGTCCGTTGGGAGGCCGAGCAGGAACTGCAGTCGATCGCCGTCGTCGATCGCAAGGTGATGCTGCCGATGCGCGACGGCGTGCGGCTCGCCACCGACGTCTACCGCCCGAAGGGTGTCTCGAAGACGGTGCCGACCATCTGGGTTCGCACGCCCTACAACTTCAACTACTGGGACGTGCGCAACGGCGTGCCGGCCGACATGACGACGGCGCTGACGGCGGTGAAGCGAGGCTACGCCTACGTCATCCAGAACGAGCGCGGCCACTTCTTCTCCGAGGGGAACTACGACATCCTCGACTCGGTGCGGACCGATGGCGACGACACGCTGACCTGGATCTCGTCGCAGTCCTGGTCGAACGGCAAGGTCGGGACGACTGGGTGCTCGTCGACCGCGGAATACCAGATGGGTGTCGCCTCGCTTGGCAACCCGGCCTACGCGGCGATGAACGTGCAGGGCTTCGGCGCGGGCGTCGGGCGCGTCGGGCCGTACTACGAGCAGGGGAACTGGTACCGCGGCGGCGCGGTGCAGATGCTGTTCATCGCCTGGCTCTATGGCGAGCAGAACCAGGTGCGACCGATGTTCCCGCCGGGGACGTCGCAGGCCGACCTCATCCGCGCGTCGAAGTGGTTCGACCTGGCGCCGCAGATGACGCCGGTCGACTGGTCGCAGGCGCTGTGGCACCTGCCGGTCCAGGACATCTTCACGGCGGTCGACGGGCCGAAGGGGGTCTTCGCCGACGCCATGCCCGTGCCGACCGGCGGACGGATGATCCAGCGGACGCCCAACGACCCGGCCTGGTACAAGGGCGGCCTCTACCACGACGACATGCCGCTGAAGGTGCCCGGCCTCTGGTTCATGTCGTGGTACGACGTGTCCATCGGGCCGAACCTCGCGCTCTACAACCACGTCCGCCAGACGGCGAAGGGCGGCGTGGCCGACCAGCAGTGGGCCGTCATCGCGCCGGTCACACACTGCGGCTACACGCGCACGCCCGAGAACCTCGTGGTCGGCGAGCGGCCGATGGGGGATGCGCGCCTCAACTACAACGAGATCGTGTACGGGTTCTTCGACCGGTTCCTCAAGGGGGAAACGAACGCGGCGATCGACACGCTGGCGAAGGTCACCTACTTCACCATGGGCCTCAACAAGTGGCAGACCTCCGACACGTGGCCGCCCCGCGGCGCGCAGCCGCTGACCTTCTTCCTCGCGAGCGGCAGCAAGGCGAACACGATGGACGGCGACGGCGCGCTCGTCGCGGCCCCTCCGGCGAGCGATGCGCCCGACGCGTTCACCTACGACCCCGCGAAGCCGGTCACCTCTTACGGCGGCAACGTGTGCTGCACCGGGACCGCCATCACGGCCGGCGCGTTCGACCAGCGGAAGATGGAGACGCGGCCCGACATCCTCGTCTACACGTCGGCCCCGTTCAAGGACGCCACGGAGCTGAGCGGACCGATCGTGCCGACGCTCTACGTGTCGTCGGACGCAAAGGACACCGACTTCACGGTCAAGGTGATCGACGTCTACCCGGACGGCCGCGCCTACAACCTCGACGAATCGATCCAGCGCATGCGCTACCGCGACGGCTACGACAAGCCGCTCGCCTGGATGGAGCCGGGACAGGTGTACAAGGTCACCCTCCAGCCGCTGACGACGAGCAACGACTTCGAGGCCGGGCACCGGCTGCGGATCGAGGTGTCGAGCAGCAACTTCCCGCGCTTCGACCGGAACCTCAACACCGGCGGCCACAACTACGACGAGGCCAGCGGCGTCGTGGCGCACAACGTCGTGCACCACTCGAAGCAGTACCCGTCGCAGATCACCGTCACGGTGGTGAGGCGATAGACGCGACTAGCGATTCGGTCCCTTGATCTCGAGATCGGGGTCCAGCACCGGGTGCCCGTCGAACAGGACGTCGTACTTGTGGTACCCGACGTCTCCCACGCGGGCTTTGTGGATCAGGCCTGAGGGCCCCTTGGGTCGGATCTTCTTCTCGGGAAGCAACGGCGCCTTGCCCTTGCGCAGGACCACCGAAGGCGGCGGGTCGAGGCGCCGGAAGTTCCCGACCGACACTCTGACGTCCCGCGGAGCGTTCTGCACCTGCCAGACCACTCTGTCGCCGACCCTGACTTCCGCGTGTTCGGGGCAGATGTCAATCGCGCACTTGTTCCCGGTCTTGCTGACGTAGATGGTGATGACCCTGGTGACGCCTTTGTACCGCATGACGCTCCCTCCCTGTCGTGACTGAGTTCCGACCGTCGATGGCACCGGGCGCTATCGGTTCCCCTGCAGCAGCGCCGCAACTTCCGGCCGTTTCTTGATCGGATCGAGATCCGAATCCGCCGCCGCGTTCTCCCGCGGGTAGTGCTTCTCGATCGCCCGGCGCAGCCACTCGGCGGCTTCCTGTGGCTGCCTGAGCAGGCAGTGCACGACAGCGCGCTTGTAAAGTACCGTCGGATCGTCAGGGCTCAACCTGACCGCCTCGGCCGCATGCTGCACGGCTTCGGGTCGGCCCAGCCTGGCCTCGTACACCGCGTGGCGGGCGAGCACCTTGGCGTCGGCCGGGTTCACCGCGAGCCGGTCGCCCGATCGGTCGGCGGCCAGGCGGTATTGCTCGAGCGCCTCCTTCCTGCGCCCGAGGCGCATGTAGGCGTCGCCCAGGTTTCCGTGCTTGACGTCGTCGTTCGGAACCAGCGTCAATGCCTGCTGCCAGGCCTTGGCCGCCTCTTCGTACTGCCCCATCTCGAAGTAGAAGAACGCCATGTTCCCGAGTATCGAGTCATCGAGGACGGGTGCCTCCCGGTAGATGGCGATGGCCTTGTCGCGCTCACCCTGCCGCCAGTAGGCCGCCCCCAGGTTGGTGATCGCCCACACGTTGCCGGGTTGGATGGCCAGGACCCGCTGGTATGACGCCGCGGCCTCGGCAAAGTGCTGTCTGTCGAAGCGTATGTTGCCCTGAACGAGGTAGTTGATCCAGTTCGTGGGGCGCAGGTCGATCGCCTTCTGAAGCTCCGCCGCGGCTTCGATCGAGCGGTCCTGGTTGTCCAGGACGCTCGACAGGAGGCGATGGGCGTCGTCGTCGTTCGGCCACTGCGCGATGAGGGCCCGCAGAATCTTCTCCGCGGCGTCGTTCCGACCGGTGTTCTGGTAATAGGCCGCCACCGACTTGCGAATGGCGCGGCTCTCGGTGTCCAGGGCGAGGGCGCGCTGGATGGCCGTGTCCGCCCGCGCGGCCCACGAGGGATCCCTGGTCGCGCGGTACAACGCCCAGGAGGCATCGGCCAGGCCGGCGTGGGCCGGCGCGCAATTCGGGTCCTTCGCGATCGCCTGCCCGAATGCGGTTTCGGCCTTCGCGGCGTTGCCAGGGACGTCCTCCCGGCCGAGGAGCGCGCGGGCCGCGGCATAGTCGGCCATCGCCTCCGTGCGGCACACCGGGACACGCTGCAGGCGCTGGCGATCGGCGTTGGTGAGGCTGACATTCAACTTCGAGACCACCAGATCGACCGCCTGCGCTTCGAGCCTGGCCATCGCCGCGGCGCTTCCCTGGTAGGACCTCTCCGCGAGGACCTTGCCGTCCGGCCGTTCGAGTCTGACCGAGAATCGCAACTCGGTGCCCGCTCGCGACACGACGCCGCTCACGGCGACGGCGCCCAGCTGCCGGGCGCTCTTGCGCGCGTCGGCCGAGTTCCTCAGGTACACCTCGGTGTCCTTCTTGGAGACCAGCGTGATCGGTGACAGTCCTTCGAGCGCCGACGTGAAGACGTCCGAGATGGCGGCGGCCGCCGCTGCCGCGTCGCCATCCCCGAAGTTCGACGTGAAGGGAAGCACGGCGACGTACTGCAAGGGCGTCGTTGGCGCTTCCGTGGTGCGCCTCCGCACCCCGTAACCGGACGCGAGGAGGACCCCCATGACGGCCAGCGTTCCGGCCGCATACGCCATCCGGCGCCATGTGGACGAGACTGGCGTCGGCGCTCCCGCTACCGATCGCTCGCGCGGGGAATGACGGCCGTTTCCGGCGCTGCAATCGGCGGCGGCCTGACTCAGGCCCTCCGCCAGTTGCGCGGCTGACTGGTACCGCTCGCCTGGCTTCCGAGCCATCGCCATGGCCACCACGGCGTCCAGCGACGGCGGCACGGCAGCGTTGGTCTCGGAGACATGGGGCGTCGGGCCCGACAGAACCTGGTAGACCAGATCGGGAGTGGTGGGGCCATCGAACGGCAACCGTCCACTCAGCAGTTCGTACAGCGTCACACCAAGACTGTAGATGTCGCTCAGCGGAGTCGCTGGCCGGCCGACCAGCTGTTCCGGCGACATGTAGGCGGGCGTGCCGGCAAAGTCCTCTGCCTGGGACTCGATCGCCTCCCGCGTCGGCGCCTCCGGATTCACCAACTCGCGCCCGACGTCACGAACCCTCGCCAGGCCGAAATCGAGGACCTTGACACTCCCGTCGCCGGCCACCACCACGTTCGCGGGCTTGAGGTCGCGGTGGATCACGCCGGCCGCGTGCGCGTGCGCCAGCGCGTCGGCCAGTTGCGCGCCGATCGTCAGCACCTGGTCGCACGGCAACGGACCCCTGGCGGCGGCGCTCGCCAGCGTCTCGCCCGCCGCGTATTCCATGACGATGCAGGGCGGCGTCGCGGTGTCGAGGATGTCGTAGATGGCGGCGATGTGAGGGTGCGTAATCTGCGCCGCCGCCCGCGCCTCGCGCAGCAGGCGCTCGCGCGCGTGCGGGGCGTCCAGTGACGGATCGGACAGGTACTTCAGCGCGACCCTGCGGTTCAGGCGGGTGTCGATCGCCAGGTACACCTCGCCCATGCCTCCGGTGCCGAGCCGTTCGACAATGCGATACGGGCCGATCGACGCGTGCTCCAGGGAGCCTCCACGGGCATGAGCGGAGCAACCGGCGGCTGTGCTGAGACAGCCAGAGAATAGCCTTCGGCCGGACGGGCGTCAACCGAGGCGGGCAGAGGTGTGTCAACGCCATCCGACGGTGCCAGCAGGGCCGCGAGCGGCCAGGCGGCGGTCCGAGTCGTCATGGCTGTCGCTCCAGTCACTTCCGCGTGAGCGTGAGGCGCGCGAACGGCACCGGCTTGTCCTTCTGGATGTTGTCCATGATCCAGGTCCACGAATCGGCGCCGTGGTCGTAGACGAACGTATTGTTGAACGACAGCGTGCCGTCCTTCTCTTTCCAGAGGAACGGGATCCTGTCGTCGTCGCGCTTGCCGCGGCCGATGCCCTGCGCCGTCAGTCCGCCGCCTCCCGTCGTATCCAGCCAGAGACACTGATACTCGCCGGCGGACGCATCCCAGCCGATGAGGACGATGGCCTCGTACTGGGGATGCCCGGCGGCGTCCTTCTCCCGCGACGTCTCGTGGAGGCGCAGATACAGGTGATTCAGCACCCACTCTGCCGTGACGTCGTGCGTCGTCTGCTGCCGGGCGAGCGTGCCGCGCAGCACCCAGGTGCCGGCAAGCCGCTCGAGGAGCGGGTCCTTGATGGGAGCGGCCTGGGCCGTGGCGACGGCGGCGGCGCCGGCGACGACGGTAAGAGCGACGACGGCGATCAGGATGTGGCGCATGACGGGGAACCCTCCGTGTGCGCAGATTGTAGCAGGTCCGGTCAGATCACGACGAGCACGATATCCACGACGACGAGGCCGACGATGGCCGGGATGGCGAAGCCCTGCAACAGGCGGCCGGCCCACCCGAGCCACTGCACGGCCAGCCCCGCGCCGATGCCTGCCACGTAACCGGCCAGGAGCCCGACGGCGGTCCGACGCTGGTGCAGAAGAGCGTCGGGGCGCCCGCGGCGCCATGGAAGGCCGCGGTGAGGACGCTCGGGACCGGCATGATGTCCGAGGAACTTACACCCATTCGCCCGTGGCAGCAACCGGCGGTCGCGACTATGCGGTCGCGATCAGGAGATCCAGCTTGTCGTCAGGCTGGTGACCTCCCACCGGCCTTCGTGCTTCGCCAGCAGCACGTAGAGACCCATCCCGGCCTCCCAGTCGCGCGAGTGGCCCAAGTAGAGCAGGGCGATGTCTCGCGCGTCGTTGAAGCCGACCCGCGAGAGCGAGGTGATGCCGGAGGCGCCCGCGTACCTCTTGTAGAACACGCTCCACCCGCAGGCATCGCCGCCGAGGCACCCGGCGAACATCGCCTGCCTTTCCGCCTCGGTGATGAGGGTGACGGAGACGGCCGCGGGGAAGCCGGAGGCCAGGGTAGACGGCGCGCTGTTCTTCATCTTGAAGTCGCCGACGAGATCGGCGGTCAGCCGCGGCTTGTCTTCGGGAGGGAAGTTCAGCGCGGCCGGAATCTCGCCTGGCTTGTTGTGCATCGACGTCGTGTCGACGACGACGAACGACGAGCCGTGGACGACCTTGAGCATGGCCGCCGCGTAGACTGCGTATTCTTCGGCGGGCACCGCGGCGAGTGGTGCGACCGCCTGGGACCGCAGCAATGTGCCCGACAGAGCGAGCCCGACGAAAAGGAACAGGGCAGTCGTGCCGAACTGGAGACGAATGCGTGGACTCATCCGAGCATTATCGACGATGTGGCGATCCCGGCGGTCGCCGGCTGGGGAAGGCCATCGAGATGCTTCTCGCACGACCGCGAGATTGAAGAGCTACCGCGAAGCAGGCG
>PMKG01000168.1 GCA_003157675.1 Acidobacteriota bacterium | reverse complement strand
ATTCGAAACCCGCGAAGAGCGCAATGGCCGCGCCCCCCTCGAACTCCGCAACGTCTGCTTTCTCGGAACCAGCGTCGAAAGCGGCGCCGCCACCGGCCTCATCGTCGCCACCGGTCTCAAAACCTACCTCGGCCAGATGGCCAGCGCCATCGCCGCCCAGCAGCCTCCCACCGCCGCGAAACCGGCCCCCGTGCTCGCCCCGGGCGAGGCGCAGCGCGTCTTCACCGATGTGCTCCGCCGCTACTACGAGGCATACGCCAGGCAGGACCTCGAAGCCGTCGCCGTCGAGTGGCATCCTGCCGGCCCGGCCCACTTCCGGCGGAACATCCTCCAGGTCGAGTTCGACATGCGGTGGGCTGCGGTCACGGGGCTGACCATCGGCGCCGCTTCGGCGGATGCCGGCGGTGGCCACGTCCGGGCGGTCGTGGACTGGACGATCACCGACAAGAAGACGGGACGGGAGTTCCGCGAGCGCCGCGTCCGCGACTTCACGCTGCTGCCCGACGACGCCGGAGTCTGGAAGATCTGGAACGAGAGCACCGTGTCCGCGGATCTGGCCAGGCGGCTGCTGGCGGTGTCCGAAGAAGACCGCGAGAAGGCGCTCGCCTCCGATCCCGAGCTGGCATCTTCCGACACGCTCTCGGGGCTCGCCGTCGAGGCGGGCAGGCTGCAGCAACAGCAGCGGTGGCGGGACTCGGCCGGCGTGTTGAGCGTCGAGACGGTGCTCGCGAGGAAGCTGGGCGACACACACGCCGTCGGCCAGAGCCTGATGCAGACGGGCTCGGTCCTGATGCTCATCGGCCGGCGCCCGGAGGCGCTCGAAGCCGTCACCGCGGCACGCCAGGCGTTCGTCGCAGAGGGGAGCACGCCCGACATCGCCGCCGCCGACGGGAACCTCGCCAGCCTCGCCTATCAGTCGGGCAAGCTCCCCGAGGCCGCCGCCCTCTTCCAGCGCGCCTACGACGAGTTCGAGGCCCTGAAGGACGACTTAGGGATGGTCAGCACGATCCACGGGCTCGGCAACGCCCTCTACATGCAGACCGAGTTCGCCCGCGCCCTCGAGTGCTATACGAAGGCGCTTCCGATTGCCGAGCGAATGAACGACACCTACCGCCAGTCGACCATCTACCAGGCCATCGCGATGGTCAACAAGGAGCTGGGCGACTATGGTCCCGCGATCGACGCGTGGCGCCGGAGCATGGCGCTCTCCGAATCCGGCGGCGACGTCGCCGGCTCCGCCAAGGCGCTCGCTGGCCTCGGCGACCTCTTCCGCCTCCAGGGGGACCTGGGCCGCGCGCTGCAGTTTCAGACCCAGTCCCTGCAGCGGTGGGAGCAGCTCAAGAACGCCGGCGAGTCGGCGACGGCGAACTACGCCATCGGACAGATCCGTGCGCTACAGCGCAACCTCCCCGGTGCGGTGGAGTCGTACACCAAGGCGCTCGAGATCGACCGGTCGATTGCCGACGATGTGGCGACGTCGGAGGGGGGCCAGGCGCGGGACCTGGGCGGCATGGCCGGCGCGCACTTCGTGCTCGGCCAGTTCGACACCGCGCTCACCGAGTACGAACAGAGCCTCGTCCTGCGCGAGAAGCAGAACGATCAACCCGGCGTGATGTTGACGCTGGTGCACATGGGCATCCTCCACGCGTCGCAGCACCGCGCCGAGGAGGCGGGCAAGGCCTACGCGCGGGCGCTCGGGATCGCGGAGCAGCGGAGCGATCCCGACGCCCAGTCCACGACCCTCGCGCTGCGCGGACGGCTCGAACTGGACCAGGGTCAGGTCGATGCGGCGCTGGCATCGGTGTCGCACGCCGTCGAGATCGCCGCCTCGATCGAACACTTCGACACGGTCTCCTACGCCCAGGTCGTGGCCGGCCGCGCCCACCAGAAGGCGGGGCGGCTGCCTGAGGCACGCGCGGCGTTCGAGGACGCGGTGGCGGCGCTCGTCAAGGTGCCCACGGGACCGGCAGCCGACACGTTCTTCGACGATCGCCGGACGCCGTACGTCGCGCTGGTCGACTTGCTGGCGGAGCAGGGCGAGACGGCCGAGGCGTTCCGCTGGTCCGAGCGCGGCCGGCAGCGCGCGCTGGCCGACCTTCTCGGCGGCGACGGCGCCATCGTCTCGCGCGGCATGACGGCGGACGAACAGCAGGCCGAACGCTCGGTCGAGCGCGACGTGCGGACGCTCCTGGTCAAGATCCGGCGCGAGCGTGCGCGGAAGACGCCCGATGCCGCAAGGATCGGGGAGTTCCAGGCGACGCTCGCGTCGCGCCAGGCCGACCGCGAGGCGCTCAGACAGAAGCTCTACTCGGCGCATCCGGCGCTGCGGGACCTTCGCGCGCAGGGAGACGCGGTCGGTCCCGACGCCGCCTCGGTGCTCGGCCCGTCTTCGACCGCCGTCCTCTCGTTCGTCATCGGCGAGAACCGCACGTGGGTCTTCGCGATTGCCGGCGGGCAGGGAGCGGTCCCGTGGTCGGTGCAGAAGGCCGCGGCGATCGACGTGAAGGCTTCGGACCTCGCGCAGCAGGTCAGGCGGTTCCGCGAGGCGATCGCGACGAAGGACGAAAAGGCGCCGGACCTCGGGCGTGAACTGTACACGCTGCTCGTCGAGCCCGTCGGCACCGTCGTCGCGAAGAAGACCCGGGTCGTCGTGGTCCCCGACGGCTGCCTGTGGTCGCTGCCGTTCGAGGCGCTTCAGGCTGGCAGTGGTCGCTTCCTCGTCGAAGACACGGCCTTCGGCTACGCGCCGTCGCTGACGGCGCTGGCGGCGATCGAAGCCGTCAAGCCCGACCCGGCGGCGCGGCGGACGCTCGTTGCGTTCGGCCAGCCCGAGATCGCGCCGGCGGACGCGGAGCGACTGGCAGTGGTGCGAGTGGTCAAGCCGACGACGGCGCCCGCCCCTCCATCTCGCGAGGTTCAGGACATCGCCGCGCTGTTTGGGCCCGCCAGAAGCCGGCTCTACGTCGGCGCCAAGGCGCAGGCCGGCCAGTTGGCGCAGGGCGTGCCGCCCGGTGCCATTGTCCATCTCGGCGTGCCGGCGGTGATGACCGACGCGACGCCGCTCTACTCGCTCCTGGCCTTCACGAATACCGGAACGACCGACACGAGCACCGGCCTCGTCGAAATCGCGGGACTGATGAACTGCGACCTGCCCGCAGAGATGACCGTCGCGTCGCAGGCGGAGTTCGTGCAGGGAATAGGAGACGGAGGGGCCCTGACGGCGATGGCCTGGTCGCTGCTCGTCGCGGGCTCACCGACGCTGGTCATCGACCGGTGGGCTCCCCCGCCGGCCGGGCCGAGCGTGACGACGAAGTTCTACCGGGCGCACCTGGCTCCGCTCGCCGCCGGCGCACGGCGGCCCCCCGCGGCCGAATCACTGCAGAAGGCGATGAAGGGCGTCCTGGCGCAGCCCGCCACGCGGCACCCGTTCTACTGGGCCGGAGCGATGGTGGTGGGAAGGTAGGGCTACCAGCTCGTGACGAAACGGGGGTCTTCGCGGTAGGTCGGATTCCACGGCGTCGTGGCCGATTCGAGGACGCCCGCGTTCGGACGGCTGTCCGGCCGGCAGCCCCACGATTCGTTCCGCGCCACGGCCTCGAGGGCCGACTTCGGAATCGACAGCAGGCCGGTGACCACCCACGGGCAGTACGCCTCCCGGGCCAGCAGCGCCCGGGCCGCCTCGATCGACAGGGCGGCACGGTAGGCGCGCGGGCTGGTCAGCGCGTCGAACGCATCCATCACGCTGACGATCCGGACCGTCCACGGGATCGAATGCCCGTTGAGCCCGTCGGGGTAGCCGCTCGAGTCGTTCCGTTCGTGGTGGTAGAGGATGATGTCCAGGATCGACGATTCGAACCCGAGGCGCTCGGCCATGTCGAAGCCGTACTCCGGGTGACTCTGCAGCGCCCGCCACTCCTGCTCGGTGAGCCGGCCCGGCTTGGTGAGGATGTCGGGCGACACCATCATCTTGCCGACGTCGTGCAGCAGGCCGCCCACGCGGATGGTCTCGACCATCTCGTCGGGCAGGCCGTACTGGACCGCAAGCTGCACGCCGTAAGCCGCCACGCGACGACAGTGCGAAGCGATGGACGGCTGCTGGGTGTCCATGACGTCCAGGATGGTGTCGACGTCACGAACGAGCGGGCTGGAAACGAAGGGGTGGCTCATCCGGTCCCTGTGGGGGAACGTGACTCCTGACACATGTTTCGGCCGATGCGGGCCGGAACAGTAGGACCCCGTCCCCGCAGGACCTGTGGTATCATACCAGTTTCCGGCCGAGCCCGCAGAGCCGACAGACGACCGTACGAAGGGGACAATACACGTGGCCAGTCACGCATCCGCACTGAAGGCGCACCGCCAGAGCGTGGTCCGCCGTGAGAAGAACCGCCAGTTCCGCTCGAAGCTGCGCTCGGCGCTCAAGACGATCCGAGCCGCCATCAGCGCGAACGAGCTCGACAAGGCCAGGGGTCAGGTGGCCGAAACCGCTTCGCTCATCGACAAGATGTCGGCCAAGGGGATCATCCACGACAACGCCGCCGCCCGGTACAAGTCGCGGATCCAGCTCGGCCTGAACAAGGCGTCGGCGCCGGGCGCCTAGCCGTCAGTCCCTTCCGGTCGCACACAACTCCACGACCAGCCGTTCGAGGAGCACTTGCGGATCGCCGCCCGTCGATTTGAGGGCGAGGTCCGTCCGGAGCAGGACGTCGAGCGCCCGCGGCAGATCCCGCCCGCTCACGTTCTTCTCGACGACCGACCTGAGCTGGCCGAGGATCATGTAGGGAACGCCTCCCTCGGCCAACAGCAACCTCAGTTCACGAAGTGCAGCGGCCGTCCGACCGCCGGCCACGCTGTTGGCCAGCGTCCAGCCGCCCACCGCGCCGGGTTTCGTCACAACCGCCCGGACCTGCTCGACCCCAATCTCCGTCCGACCGGCGGCGTAGAGCGCGACGCGCTCGACGTCGTCCCGCAGCCGGGAGACGTCATCGCCCGCGCGGTCCCGCAACAGCCTCCGGGCGCCCTCCTCGAACCGGACGCCGTGTTCTCGCTCCAGTGTGGCCAGGATGTCGGTCGGCGCGTCGCATGTCACGACGACCGCCCGCTTGGCCAGCGCCATGAAGGAGCGCTGCAGGCCGCGCCCGAACAAGGCCACGACAGCGTGGGCGTAGGGGCGCTCCGCGTAGTCCTTGAGGAGCGAGAGGTCCGAACCTTTGGCCGGCCCGGTGGCCTCGCCCTCCGCGGCGGTCTCTTCCGCATCAGTCGAGGCCGCCTTGGCCTTCTTGCCGGTGAGCAGGACTTGCGCCTGCATCAGCAGGACAACGCGGCGCGAGGTGAGCAGGGGAAACGTGCCGGCGGCGTCTAGCACCCCGGCCAGCGTCGTGCCCGAATCGGTCCCGTAGAACCGCTGGACGTTGAAGGCGCGGAACTCCTCCTCCACCGAGTCGGCAAGCGCCGACGAGAGCGCGCTCATCTCCGCGTCGTCGTCACCGGTGACGAGGTAGAGCGGCTCGAGTTCGCCCCTGGCGGCCTGCTCGCGGACGTGTTTGGGCGTGTGGGAGCCTGGCATGATCCTCTAGAACGCCTCGAGAATCGCGCTGACGACCGACCGCGCGAAGTCGGTGGCCATGCGGTCGACGGCGTTCGACGACTGGCCGAAAAAGGCGGCGGGGTCGAGCACGCCGCCGCCGGAGGCGAGCTGGTACTCCTCGCGGAACACCTGGCTCTGGTTCTGCCAGAGCACCTTGCCGTCGGAGGCCTGGACCAGCTGGATGCCGAGCGTGACGGTGATGGCGTACCGGGTCGCCTGCTGGCTGCTGTTGAAGGCGCTGGGCGCGAGCGAGATGCTGTTGATCTGCGCCTTCAGCACCGCGTCGACACCGGTGTCCTGGGGCAGCACCTTGTACTTGCCGCGGCCGATGAACTCGGTGCGGACCCGCTGGGACAGCGTCTGGCCGACGTCATAGTATGGCGTGCGGTTGACGAAATCCGGAATGCCGATCGTCTTCACCGTGTCGGGCAGGAACGAGTCCCGTCCCGCGAGCGTGTAGCCGCACCCGGCAGACAGCAGTGTCGCCAACGCCGCGAAAACGGCGAGAAGGCGGCGTGATGGGCCGCAAGTCGTCCCTCGACGTTGCTCGGGACGACCCTGAGCTTGCCGAAGGGTCGCAAGCCGCGAGCCGCGAGCCGTCATTTCGCTACCACGTTGACCAGCTTCCCCTTGGCGACGATCACCTTCACAACCGTCCTCCCCGCCGTGTGGACCCTGACGGCCGCGTCGGCGAGGGCCAGCGCCCTGAGCGCCTCTTCGGTCACGTCGGCCGGCACGGTCAGACGGCTCCTGAGCTTCCCGTTCACCTGCACGGGGACGACCACCTCGCTCGACTGCGCGATGACGGGGTCGTAGGCCGGCCATGCCGCCGCCGACAGGCCGCCAGCGTGGCCGAGCATCTCCCACAGTTCCTCGGCGGTGTGTGGCGCGAACGGCGACAGCATCAGCACGAGCGCGTCGAGCGACTCCTTCAGCACTCCCAGCGTCTCGGGACGCTCGTCGGCGATCTCGCCCTCCCCTTTGGGCCTCCGACCCGGCACGCCGGTCTTCGTGTGGGCTTCAGAGAAGGCGTACAGCTCGTTGACCATCTCCATCAGAGCCGAGACCACCGTGTTCAGGTGGACGCGCGGATCGAGGTCGTGCGTCACGCGGCGGGTCGTGTCGTGCGTCACCCGACGGACGTTCTGCTCAGCCTCGGTGAGCGTCAACCCCGACGCCGCCGGCACGGTCCGGCCCTGGAACGCGTCGCACCACTGGTCGGCGAGGCGCCATACCCGCGCCAGGAATCGCGCGCTGCCCTCGAGCCCCGCGTCGGTCCACTCGATCTCGTTCTCGGGCGGCGCGACGAACATGATGTAGAGCCGCAGCGCGTCCGCACCATAGCGGGCCAGCATGTCGTCGGGGTCCACGACGTTGCCCCTCGACTTCGACATCGCGCTGCCGTCCTTGAGGACCATGCCCTGCGTCAGCAGGCGCGTGAACGGCTCGTCGTGGTCCACCATCCCGAGGTCGCGAAACACGCGGCAGAAGAACCGCGAGTAGATGAGGTGCAGGATCGCGTGCTCGACGCCGCCGCTGTAGAAGTCGACNNAAGGTGTCCATCGTGTCGGTCTCGCGGCGCGCCGTCCGTCCGCACCTCGGGCACGAGACCTTCACCCACTCCTCCACCTGCGCGAGCGGCGAATCGCCGCGGCCGGTGAACTCCGCCACCGCCGGCAGCACCACGGGCAGCTGGTCGTCCGGGACGGGGACGACGCCGCAGCGCTCGCAGTGGATCATGGGGATGGGCGT